>JBDHMR010000210.1:0-4105 GCA_039656035.1 Gemmatimonadota bacterium | reverse complement strand
CGGCAAGCTGGTAGTGCCCAAGGGCAGTTCCGGGTCCCGCTGGGACGAAAAGCAGGGCAACTGGAACATGAAGCCCGAGAGCGTGGTCGACGACCAATCATACGACCCCGTGCTCACGCTTCTGGGGCGTTCGGATGATGTGGTGCAGACCAGCTTCACGGAGTTCGGACTGGATTCGACGGTGCCGCGCGGTGTTCCGGTGATGACGGTGCAGACGACCGACGGCCCCGTGACGGTAACCACGGTCTACGACCTCATCATGGCTCAATACGGCGTGGACCGCGGCTTGGGGGGCAATTACCCCACCGACTATACGGACAAGGACGCCGCCTACACGCCCGCATGGCAGGAACTCTTCACGGGCGTGGCGTCGGATACCGTGACTCAGTTTGCCCGCGAGTGGGCCAACACGGCCGAGGCAACCGGTGGCAAGTGCATGATCATCATCGGCGCCGGCATCAACCACTGGTACCATGCCAATCTGATGTATCGAGCGGGCGCCATGGCCTTGATGCTCTCAGGATGTGTCGGCAAGAACGGCGGCGGCCTGAATCACTACGTTGGGCAGGAGAAACTGGCGCCGATGGATTCCTGGGGAACCATCGCCTTCGGCAAGGACTGGCACTCCGCCATCAGACTGCAGCAAGCGCCGCTGTGGCACTACATCAACACCTGCCAGTATCGCTACGACGGACAATTCTCGCGGTACAACACCGTACCCGACAACGACATGACCAAGCAGCACACCGCCGACCAGATTTACAAGTCGGTTCGCATGGGGTGGATGCCCTTCTACCCGCAGTTCGAGCAAAACACCCTGGATCTGTGCCAGGAGGCGCTCGACAACGGCGCCACGGACGATGACGGCATCAAGCGGTACGTACTGGAGAAGCTCAAGAGTAAGGATCTGAAGTACTCGGTGAGCGATCCGGAAGCCGAAAAGAATTTCCCGCGAGTGTGGTACATCTGGCGGGGCAACGCCATCATGGGCAGCATGAAAGGGCACGAGTACTGCCTGAAGCACTACTTGGGTACGCACTCGAACGCCATCGCGGAAGATTCAGATGATCACACCGCCGAGGTGAAGTGGCACGACGTTGCGCCCGTGGGCAAGATGGACCTCGTCGTCGACCTGAACTTCCGCATGGATTCCTCGGCGCTGTATTCCGATATCGTGCTGCCGGCGGCCTCGTGGTATGAGAAGGCCGACCTGAACAGCACGGACATGCACTCCTTCATTCACCCTCTATCCGCGGCGATTCCCCCGGTGTGGGAGTCGAAGACGGATTGGAACATTTTCCGCGATCTGGCCAAGGCCACCAGCGAGGCCGCGGCCAAGTACCTGCCCGAGCCGCAAAAGGACATCGTCGCGGTGCCCATTGCGCACGACTCAGCGGGGGAGATCTCTCAGTCGGTCATCAAGGACTGGTACCACGGTGAGTGTGAGGCAATACCGGGCAAGACCATGCACGGCCTCACGGTCGTGGATCGCGACTACACCAAGCTCTACGACAAGTACATCAGTCTGGGCGATCGCATCCGGACGGCGGGGCTTTCCGCGCACGGCAACCACTACCAATGCGCCGATGCCTACGACGAGATGGTGGAGTCCAATCACTTCCCGGTGGAACGTCAGAACGGCTCGATTTATCCATCGTTGAAGGAAGACGAGTGGGCCGCCAACGCGGTGCTCCACCTCTCGACGCTGACCAACGGCGCCTTGAACGTGCGGGCATACAAAGACGCCGAGCGGCGGACCGGGGTCGAGCTGGCTGACCTCGGAGCCGGCAGCGAGGACGTGCTGATTCGCTACGCCGACCTGCAGGCCCAACCACGCCGGTACAACACGTCACCGCTGTGGTCCGGGATCATGAAAGAGGGCCGGGCCTACTCGGCCTACACCTACAACGTCGAGAAGCTGGTTCCGTGGAGGACGCTGACGGGACGGCAGCATTTCTATCTCGACCACGAGATGTATCTGGCCTACGGCGAGAACCTGCCAACGTACAAGCCGTCGCCCAAGCCCGCGGCGTACGGCGATCTCAAACAAACCCTGAAGGACGGCGAGGCGCGCATCCTGAATTGCCTCACGCCGCACGGCAAGTGGCATATCCACTCCACCTACATGGAAAACCACCGGATGTTGACCCTGTCCCGCGGATGTGAGCCGGTGTGGATGAGCGAGGTAGACGCGGCCGCTCTCGAGATTCAAGACAACGACTGGGTGGAGGTCTACAACGATCACGGGGTGTACTGCGCCCGTGCCTGCGTCAGCGCGCGTATCCCCAAGGGTGTCTGCATCGTGTACCACGTGCCGGAGCGGACGGTGGGGATCCCCAAGTCCCAGGTGCGTGGCGGGAAGCGCGCCGGCGGGCACAACAGTTTTACACGCATCCACTTGAAGCCGAATTTCCTGGCCGGTGGGTATGGGCAGTTCACGTACCACTTCAACTACTGGGGACCCATCGCGCCCAACCGCGATACCCACGTCGTCGTCAAGCGCATGGACAAAGTCGTCTTCTAAGGGAGAGCCGAGATGGATGTTCGCTCACAGATATCGATGGTGTTTCACCTAGACAAATGCATCGGGTGCCATACGTGTTCTATCGCTTGCAAGAATATCTGGACCGATCGCAAGGGCGCGGAGTACATGTGGTGGAACAACGTCGAGACGAAACCGGGGACCGGCTATCCTGGGAAGTGGGAAAACCAGGACATATACAAGGGCGGATGGGAAAAGAATGGTAAAGGCATAAAGCTGAAGGGCGCGGGGAAGCCCAAGAGCCTGACCAACATCTTCCACAATCCCAATATGCCGGTGATCGACGACTACTACGAGCCGTTCACCTACAAGTATCTGGATTTGATCGAATCACCTCCTGGAGACGATCAACCCACGGCCAGGCCGATCTCGATGATCACCGGCGAGCCGATGGACATCAAGATGGGTCCCAACTGGGACGACGACTTGAGCGGGTCGCCAGACTACGCTCGCAACGATCCGAATTTGGAGAATCTGTCACCCGCCGAACGGGAAGCCATGTTCCAGTTGGAGCGCATGGCATTCTTCTACTTGCCAAGGATCTGTAACCACTGTCTGAACCCCTCGTGCGTGGCGTCGTGCCCTTCGGGCGCGATCTACAAGCGAGGCGAGGACGGCATCGTCCTCATCAATCAGTCCGTGTGCCGTGGCTGGCGCATGTGCGTCACTGCCTGCCCCTACAAGAAGACCTACTACAATTGGAGCACGGGCAAGTCCGAGAAGTGCATTCTGTGCTATCCTCGAATCGAGGCTGGATACGCTCCGGCGTGTATGCACTCCTGCGTCGGTCGCATCCGCTACCTGGGAGTGATTCTCTACGATGCCGACGGCATCGAGGCCGTTGCCTCGGCCGATGACGGCGACGTGGTGGACCGGCAGATGGACATGCTGCTCGATCCCTTCGACCCCGAGGTGATCGCTTCGGCCAAGGCCAACGGCATCGCCGATTCCACTATCGCCGCGGCCCAGTCCTCCCCCACGTACAAGTTCGTGAAGGAATGGAACCTGGCGCTCCCGCTCCATCCGGAATTCCGCACGCTCCCAATGCTGTTCTACGTGCCGCCGCTGCTTCCGGTGATGGCGTCCGTCAAGGAAGTGGACAATGAAGAACAGGCGAAGAAGATGAACCCGGTCGGGAAAGTCTGGCCGGACAGCTGGCTGTACGACACCAGCACCAAGGAACTCTTCGGGACCATCGACGACGCCCGCTTTCCGCTCAAATACATGGCCAACCTGTTCAGTGCCGGGCATACGGGCCAGGTCAGCGATCGCCTGAAGAAGTTGATGGCGGTTCGACTCCATCGCCGATCCGTGACCGTGGGCGACGTGGCCGAGAGCACCGTGAAGGAGGCGCTCGCGGACACGGGCCTCACGCCGCAAACGGCCGACGACATCTACTACCTGACCTCGCTCGCCAAATTCGATGATCGGTTCGTCATTCCCGCCGCGCACCGGGAGGAGGCCATCGAAATGATGGAATTTACCGGTGATGTGCGGGGAAGCACCGGGTTCGGCTTCAAGGCCGATACGGCCAAGAGGGGAGCCTGAGTCATGCGCAGCCTG
>JBDHMR010000209.1:0-4109 GCA_039656035.1 Gemmatimonadota bacterium | reverse complement strand
GTGGCTCCTGAAGTCGCGGCACCCGCACCCGCACCCGCACCTGCGCCTGCGCCTGCGTCGGCCAACGGGGACGCCTGACGAGAGCGGCGGGTCGCCGGGAAGTCGTTCCGCCGCCCTGGGGCCCGTCTCTGGCCTGGGCGGCGGTTTTACAATCAACTGAAGGTGCAACACGATGACGGCAACGACAATTTCTCCTCAACAAGTCAAAGAGCTTCGCACCCGGACGGGTGCGGGCATGATGGATTGCAAGCGGGCGTTGGAAGAGTCCCAGGGCGATATGGACGCGGCGGTAGAGTTGCTTCGCAAGAAAGGGATCGCCAAGGCCGACAAGCGGAGTGGCCGCGTAGCGGGCCAGGGTCTGGTGGTTAGCTACATCCATCACAACGGCCAAGTCGGCGTCCTGGTCGAGTTGAACTGCGAAACGGACTTCGTGGCTCGCACCGATGACTTCAAGGCGTTGGCTCAGGACGTGGCACTGCACATTGCCTCGGCCGATCCCATTGGCGTCAATCCCGAAGACATTCCCCAAGACCTGGTCGCCTCGGAAAAGCGCATCGCCGAGGAACAGGCCGCGGAGCAGGGCAAGCCCGAGAATATTCGCGAGAAGATCGTCGAGGGCAAGCTCAAGAAGTTCATCGCCGAGCGGACCCTGACGGAGCAGTTGTTCGTCAAGGACGACTCCAAGACCGTCGGCCAGTTGGTCAAGGAAGCGTCGGGCACTCTGGGCGAGGCCATCTCGATCAAGCGGTTCGCCCGGTTCCGGATCGGGGAAGACTAGTGGCTCAGGGCTATCGTCGGGCCCTGCTCAAGTTGTCGGGCGAGGCCCTTGCCGGTGAACAGGGAGTCGGCCTGGACCACAAGGTCCTCGATGAACTCGCCCAGCAGATCAAGGAAGTGCACGCCATGGGCGTGCACCTCGGCCTGGTCGTAGGCGGCGGGAACATCATCCGCGGAACCTCCGCCAGCGAGGCGGGTTCTGACCGCGTAAACGCAGACTACATGGGCATGCTGGCCACGGTGATCAACGCTTTGGCCATGCAGGACGTTCTCGAAAAGGCGGGTGTCCAGACCCGGGTCATGACCGCCATCCGCATGGAATCCCTGGCGGAGCCATACATCCGCCGCCGGGCCCAACGGCATCTCGAAAAGGGCCGGCTGGTGATTTTCGCCGGCGGCACCGGCAATCCTTTCTTTTCGACCGATACGGCCGCGGTGCTCAGGGGGCTCGAAATGGACGCCGAGGTCCTGCTCAAGGCCACCAACGTCGACGGGGTCTACACCAAGGATCCCAAGGTCAACAACGACGCGGAGTTCATCCCCGAGTTGTCGTTCCAGGACGCGATCGTCAATGGGTACGCCGTCATGGACGCCAACGCTTTCGGGCTGTGCAAGGCCAACAAGCTGCCCATCGTCGTCTTCAACATCAATCAACCCGATGCGATCGCCAGTGTCCTGCGCGGCGAACGAGTGGGGACCATCGTCCAATGAATACCATTCCCGAATTGCTCAAGGCAGCACGCGAATCCATGGACAAGGCGGTAGACAACACCAAGCGCGAGTTGTCTACGGTACGAAGCGGCAAGGCAACGACGTCATTGCTCGATCTGGTACGGGTCGAAGCATACGGTAGCCAGATGCCGCTGAATCAGGTGGGCCTGGTGTCGGCCCCGGAGCCCCGGATGTTGACGGTGCAACCGTTCGACAAGTCGATGGTGCCCAACATCGAGAAGGCCATCCGTGATGCCGATCTCGGTCTCAATCCCGCCACTCAAGGCGACATCATTCGGGTCCCGCTGCCGGCCCTCACCGAGGAGCGGCGCAAGGAACTCGTCCGGCTGGTGCACAAGCTGTCGGAGGAAGGCAAGATCGCCATCCGTCACTCGCGCGGCGACATCATCCACAAGATCAAGAAGCTCGAGCACGTAAGCGACGACGACAAGAAGCGGGCGGAAAAGGACGTTCAGAAACTTACCGACGACCACGTCCACATTATCGACGACATGATCACCGCTAAAGAAGCGGAGATCATGGAAGTCTGAGCACCATGCCCGACGATCTCGTAGAACGTATTCGCCTGGCGGGTGAAGTCCCGCGCCACGTGGCCATCATCATGGATGGCAACGGACGCTGGGCAACCGAACGGTCTCTCCCGCGTCCCATCGGGCACCAGGCCGGGATGAAATCGGTGCGCGAGGTCGTCGAAGCCGCCATCGAGGTGGGCGTCGAAGTGCTGACGCTCTTTGCCTTCAGCCAGGAAAACTGGCAGCGACCCCCCGAAGAAATCGACGCCCTCATGACGCTCCTGGAAGATTACATCGCCCAGGAGCTGGAAGACCTGCGGGCCAACGGCGTGACGGTCAACGTGCTCGGCGATCTCGAGCGCCTGGCGCCCTCCGCTCTCACCGCCGTCGACCATATCATGACGTCGACCGTCGACGGTAGCCGATTGGCTCTGAATCTGTGCATTTCCTATAGCGCGCGAGCCGAACTGACCCGGGCTGCCCGGCTCCTGGCCGAGGAAGCAGCTGCCGGCAATCTGGACCCCGCCACCATCACCGAAGACATGGTGGCTTCGAAGTTACTGACCGCCGCGTGGCCCGATCCCGATCTGCTCATCCGCACGTCGGGTGAGATGCGCATTTCCAACTTTCTGCTGTGGCAGTTGGCCTACGCCGAGATCATCGTCTCGCCGGTCCTGTGGCCCGACTTCGACGGTAACAACTTCTTCGAGGCAATTCTCGATTACCAGGGGCGGGAGCGCCGCTTCGGCCGAGTCACCCTCTGATGGATTCCAACGTGGTTCGGCGGGTCGGCTTCGCCGCGGTCGCCATCCCCGTCGCCTTGGGGATCGTCTACCTCGGTGGCATTCCCCTCACTGTCCTGGCTGCGGTTGCCAGTCTGCTGGGCACCCGAGAACTGTACGACCTGGCGGCCCAGAAAGGGATCCGTGCTCTGCGCGGCCCCGGACTGGTCGCGGCGACCAGCGTTGCCCCATTGACCTACGCCGCCTTGACCGTCCCCGCCGTGGCCGAGTGCCTGAGTAACTGGTGGCCCTTCGGTCTGGTCATCGGCGTAGTGGTTCTCCTCCTGTGGCTTCTCGCCACGCGCGGTCCGACCGATCACCCGCTCGCCGCCATCAGCGTGACCATGTTCGGTATCGCCTACAGCGGGGCCATGCCGGCGTTTCTCCTCGTCATCAGGCACGGAGGGACGGGCCTCGATCCCCGGGCGGCTACTGCACTGGTGTTCTTTCCTTTGGTCGCCACGTGGGTATGCGACACAGCCGCGATGTTCGGGGGCCGGGCCATGAAAGGGCCCAAAATGGCACCGACGATCAGCCCTGGAAAAACCTGGTCCGGTACGGTGTCTGGGGTGATCGGAGCCTTGCTCGTGGTCCCCGTTTGGCAAATGGCGGCCCTCGAGCCGGCCGGCGTGGCGCTCCCGTGGACGGTCGCTTTTCTGATAGCGGGCGCCATCGGCGTGCTGGGTCAGTTGGGTGATCTGACAGAATCACTGTTCAAGCGTGAAGCGGGCGTCAAGGATTCCAGCGCAATCATTCCGGGACACGGCGGCGTGCTCGACCGGCTCGATTCGCTCTACTTCGTCATCCCGATTACGGCTCTGCTGTATCGCGCGTTCGTAGTCATTTGATGCGCGGGATAGCCCTCCTCGGCTCTACCGGATCCATCGGCCACAGCACTCTAGAAGTCCTCAAGCGTCACCGGGACGAGTTCAGGCTCGTGGCGCTGACGGCAGGACGCAACCGCGACCGACTGGAAGCCCAGTGCGCCGAGTGGTCGCCCAGTTTCGCCGGACTTGCCTTCGGGAGCGCCACCAACGGCGCCGTCGTAGGGGCGACGCATGCGTCGCCCATATCCAGCGGCCCCGAGGTGCTGGTCGAGGCGGCCACCCACCCGGACGTCGACGTGGTGGTGAACGCCGTGGTCGGCGCCGCCGGACTCGACGCCACCCTGGCCGCGCTCCGGGCCGGAAAACGGGTGGCCCTGGCCAACAAGGAAACCCTGGTCATGGCCGGCGATCTGGTGGCCGAGTCGGCCCGGGAGGGTGGCGGGGAACTGGTGCCGGTCGACTCCGAGCACAGCGCGGTG
>JBDHMR010000208.1:0-4114 GCA_039656035.1 Gemmatimonadota bacterium | reverse complement strand
ATGGCGGCGGCGACGACCATCCTGGGAATGCTGCCGCTGCTGACCGATGCCTTCTTTGTGGCGATGGCCGTGACGGTCATGGGAGGACTGCTCGTGGCTACGGTGCTTACGTTGATTGTGGTGCCGACGCTCTACGTGATTTTGTTTCGGATTCCGAATCCGGGGTAGGGGGATGGGATTCCGGGATTTCGATATTTCGGGAATCCGAAATTGATCGATTGGGGTTGCTTATGAAGCCAATCCCACGCGCCGCGTTTGCCCCTGACGTAATCGCCGTTCATATTCCATCCATCATGGCCTCCCGGAGGATGCGGGGGGCCATTATTCAAGCGGCGCCTTCCTCCCGGATGAGAGCCATGAACCATCCAGCTCACCGTACTTCCACCCTGAGGCTCATCCTCGCCCTTCTGGTCGGCGGCTTGGCCTCCTGCAAGGTCGGGCCCGACTACGTCGAACCGACCACTCCCCTGGCCGATCGGTGGACCGATCAGGTCACGGCCGAAATGGCCGACTCGACGCCGGCGATCGAGGAATGGTGGGAAGCGCTCAACGACACCGTGCTGACGGAACTCATCCGCCGGGCGGAGATCGCCAACAAAGATCTGGCCATTGCCGTGGGGCGGGTGAAGGAAACTCGAGCGCTCAGGGGAATCGCCAAAGGTGGGCTACTCCCCGACATCGTTCTGGACGGGACGTACTCCCGGGTCATGATCAGCGAGAATGGACCGGCGGGCAGGTTTGCAGTCCAATCTGGAGGGGACGTCCAACCAGTCAACGTGTGGAATACCGGGTTGGGGCTCTCTTGGGAAATCGACCTGTTCGGCCGCATCCGGCGCACCATCGAAGCCGCGACAGCCAATATGGAAGCCTCCATCGAGGACTACCGTGACGTGCTGGTGACGGTCTACGCGGAAGTGGCGCTGAATTACGTCGACGTGCGGTCGTTCCAGGCGCGCATCGCCTTCGCCGAGGCTAACGCCGAGGGGCAGCGCGGGAGTCTGCTACTCACCCAGAATCGTTACGCGGCCGGACTCACGTCGGCCCTCGACGTGGCACAGGCCGAATCGAACCTGCGGAATACCGAGTCACAGATCCCGCCTCTGCAGGTGGGCCTGGTCGCGGCCAGGAACCGGCTGGCGGTTCTGCTGGGAGAGCAGCCTGGCTCACTGATCGGTACTCTGGCCGACTCCATGGCAATCCCCACCGTCGACCAGGATGTGACCCTTGGGGTCCCGGCCGATCTGTTGCGCCGCCGGCCGGACATCAGGCGGGCCGAGCGGGAACTGGCGGCTCAGACGGCCATAGTGGGGGTAGCCACCGCCGATCTATATCCATCGTTCTCGCTCACCGGTTTCATCGAACTCGAGGCCATCGATTTCTCGGACCTCTTCAGCGGCAGTAGCGTCGGCTGGGGCATCATTCCTGGCTTCAGCTGGCCCATCTTCACGGCCGGCAAGATCCGCAACCGGATCAAGGCGGAAGAAGCCAGGACCGAGCAAGCGCTGAGCTTCTACGAACAGACGATCCTTTTGGCCCTCGAAGACGTGCAGACCGCCCTGGTGGCCTACCGGCAGGAACAGATCAGGCGGGACCGTCTCAACGATGCCGTGACGGCGACGACGCGGTCGGTGTTTCTGGTCCGCACCCAGTACATTGCAGGGCTCACCAACTTCCAGAACTTCCTGGACGCACAGCGCTCGCTGTTCGATCAACAGGACCAGCTCGCTAGTAGCCAGGGGCAGGTGGTCAAGAATCTTATTGACTTGAATCGGGCGTTGGGTGGAGGGTGGGCCCTGGACTCGATGCCGCCTGATCAGCGGTCGACCGCTAGTGTGGATGGTGAGAATTGATGACTGATGAGATGTGATTTGTGATTGACTGCGTGACCTTCGGTTCTGGAAGTATCACTCGGCGATGGTTGATCTCTCTCTTCGCCCACCTGGGACACAACATGCTGCGACATGCAAATGCCACGGTAGTTCTATTCCTACTACTTGCCGCGCTGGTAGCCGGATGCGGTGGCGACGACGGGCCCCGGTTCGCCGCGCCTCAGGTCACCGTAGCCAAACCAGTGCGGCAGGACATAACGCCGTTCGTCGAATTCACCGGCACCACCCGCTCTACCGCCTCGGCCGAGGTGCGGGCCCGGGTGGCAGGCAGGCTGGAGAGCATGGCCTTCACGCCCAGTTCCGTGGTGGACAAGGGAGACCTGCTGTTCGTCATCGAGCGCGAGCAATACCAGGCCGCCCGGGACGAAGCGGACGCCAACCTGCGGGCAGCCAAGGCCCGTCGGGCGCTGGCAGAGTCCGACCTGGAGCGCATCAGGCAGGCCCGCGAGTCCGAGGCGGTGAGCGAGCAGGATCTTGACCGTGCCGTGGCCCAGCGGGACCAGGCAGAGGCCAGGGTGATGTCCGCCGAGGCGCAACTGTCGGTGGCGGAACTCAACTACAGCTATACCCTGGTTCGCTCGCCCATCAAGGGTCAGGTAAGCCGCCGGCTGGTCGACATCGGCAATCTGGTGGGAGGCACCGAACAGACGCTGCTGACGACGGTCAATGCCATGCAACCCATCTTTGTCTACTTCGAAGCCCCGGAGCGCACTGTTCTGGCTCTGCTCGCCGCCCGGGGTGCCGACTCTCTGGAGCAGCCGGACCCGGCCGACAACGCGTTCGTGGCCACCTCCGTCGACACGGCGTTTCCACACTCCGGCAAGATCGACTACATCGACAACACGGTGGATCCCACCACCGGGACCATCCAGATCCGGGCCGTGCTTCCCAACCGAAGACTGGTGCTGTTCCCCGGTCTGTTCGTCAGGGTTCGGGTGCCTGGAGCTCCGGTCCGCGACGCGATTCTCGTCGACGAGCGGGCCATCGGGACCGACCTGGGTGGCAAGTACATCTACGTCGTGGATGACTCGAGCTTCGTCGACCAGCGTTACATCACCATCGGCTACATCACGGACGACGGTATGGCGCTCATCACCCAGGGGCTGGACGGGACTGAAACATACATCGTCAACGGGATGCTCCGAGCCCGGCCCGGATTCCCCGTGTCGGCCATGACCGAGGAAGAAGTGACCGCCAGGCAAGCCGCCGCGGCGGGGAGCGGCGACTGATGTTCAGCCGGTTCTTCATCTACCGGCCGGTGTTTGCACTGGTCATCTCCATCGTGATCGTGTTGATCGGGCTCATCTCGATCCCCACGCTCCCGGTCGAGAGCATGCCCGACATCACGCCGCCCACGGTCAAGGTCACCACCACGTTCCCGGGCGCCGACGCCCAGGTGGTGGAGCAGACCGTTACCACGCCCATCGAGCAGCAGGTCAACGGCGTGGAAGACATGATCTACATGGAGTCGAAGAGTACGTCGAACGGGACGATGGAACTCACCGTGACGTTCGAGATCGGCACCGACGTGGACATGGCGGCCGTGTTGGTGCAGAACCGGGTGGCCATCGCCGAGCCGCTTCTTCCCGAGGAGGTCAAGCGCCAGGGCGTCACCACCAAGAAACAGTCGACCAACCTGACACTGATGGTGAACCTGATTTCGCCGGACGATCGTTACGACGACGTCTTCATCAGCAACTATGCCACCACCCAGGTGAAGGACGTCCTGGCCCGGGTGCGGGGCGTGGGTGAAGTGCAGATGATGGGGGCCAAGGATTTCGGGATGCGGATCTGGCTGAATCCTGCCCGGCTCAAGAGCCGGGATCTGACTTCGGACGAAGTGGTGGCAGCCCTGCGGGAGCAGAACGTCCAGGTGGCCGCGGGCAAGATCGGCCAGCCGCCCAACCCGGCGGGTCTCAACTTCGAGTACACCATCACTACCCTCGGCCGGTTGACCACCGAGGAGCAATTCAGCAACATCATCATCAAGACGAGTCCCGATGGCGCCATCGTCCGGCTGCGGGACGTGGCCCGGGTGGAACTGGGAGCCCAGGACTATTCCTGGTACGTGCAACTTGGCGGCAAGCCGAGTGTGGGGCTGTCGATCTATCAGCTGCCGGGGTCCAATGCGCTGGGGGTTGCCGAGGGTATCAAAGATGCCATGGAGGAGCTGTCGGCCAATTTCCCTGAAGGCCTCGAGTACCGCATCGTCTACGATTCGACCA
>JBDHMR010000207.1:0-6229 GCA_039656035.1 Gemmatimonadota bacterium | reverse complement strand
ACCATCCACATGGTTGGAAGAGAATATCAGCCTGTCACCATCGGGGTGAAAGAACGGTGCGAAGTTGGCGCTACCCAAGTTGGTGATCTGCTTGGCGTTACTCCCATCGGCGTCGGCCAGCCACAGCTCCAGGCTCGCGGGCCGAACCATGCGCTCCTCCAGCAGGCCGATGTAGTCGGCCGAGTCCTGGGCCGTCTCGGGGTACATGGCCCGCCACACGATCGTGCTGCCGTCGGGGGAGAAAAACGCTCCTCCGTCATACCCGAGGCGGTCGGTAATCCGCCGCACGTCTGAGCCGTCCACGTTCATGGTGTAGAGATCGAGGTCGCCGTCCATGGTGCTGGTGAAGATGATCCGCTTGCCGTCCGGGGAGAGCGTCGATTCGGCGTTGTAGGTGCCGTTGTCGGTCAGCTGAACCAGGTCGGTGCCGTCCGTAGATCTCGAAGTTGCCGATTGGCCAGACATAACCCTTGGAAAAATCCGGCCTGGCGGGACATGCCTGGTCGTGCTGGAAGGTAGAGCTGTAGACGATCCGCTCGTCGTTTTCGATGAAATAGCCGCAGGTAGTACGGCCGAGCCCGTTGGAGACCCGCCGCATCCCGCTACCGTCGACGTTGATGATGTACTGCTGGTCGCAGCCGGCACCGAGCTGTTCCTGGCGCTGGAAGATCAGCTGCTCACCGGATTGTGAAAAATACGACTCGGCGTTGTTGCCGCTGAACGTCAGCTGCTGAATCCGGCCGAAGTGCGCTTCGGTGGGCTCGGCCTCGATGAAGACGGCATCGACGGTTTCCTGGGTCTCGGGCGGCGTGCAGGCCACAATAACGAGGGCCACAGGAAGGATGAGGTTACGTATGACGACCTCCAGCTGGGGAAATTTCGACCAGGCTCCAAGGGACAACCCACAAGGCTAGGTTCTCCCGACGCTCGAAGCAACCGTCACAAGTACCGGTTCGTATCCGTAATTCTACGGACCTACTCATTCAACGCCGCCAGGACCTTGTCGGCGTGGCCCTTGGGTTTCACCCGAGGGAAGACATGCGAAACCATACCTTCACTATCGATGATCACCGTTGATCGAATGATGCCCATGTAGGTCTTGCCATACATGGAATTCTCCCCCCAGGCGCCGTAGGCCTCGGCCACCGCGTGGTCTTCGTCGGCCAACAATGGAAACGGCAACTGAAACTTCTGGGCGAATCGCGCATGGGAATCCGGCCCGTCGGGCGATACGCCCAGTACCACGGCACCTGCTTCCTGAACGGCCTGCCACGAATCCCGCAGATCGCAGGCCTGGATAGTGCAGCCGGGGGTGTCGTCCCTGGGGTAGAAATAGAGCACCACCTGCCGGCCGAGCAGATCGGAAAGCGCCACCGTGTCACCGTCTCCGTTGGTGAGTGCAAAGGGCGGGGCTGGACTGCCTGGTTCAACCATGGGCATCGTTCTCCCGGGAAATACTAGTCGATGGTTTCGAGCGTCAACATAGCGATGCGGACCGGTTGACGCACTCGTACGATAGGATAGTCACGGCCGCGCCGCAGATCACGGTCGAGGAAATTCCACGTTACCACGCCATCGGCCGAAAGGGGTTCCAACACATAGGCAGCCAGCAGTCCCAGCCGCTGGTCGGTTGCCACATAGAACCAGCCAGGTGTGGCGGCGCCGTCATGTTCACGCCACCGGCCCACCACCGAGACCGTCCGGTGTCCCTGGAATGGCCGCTGGGCGGCGTTCAGGCTATCGATGGCGAAGACTTCGACCGAACCGCTCCAAGGTTGCTCGATCCGCTGAACTTTGACGCCGTGCAGCACCAGTAGCTCAGCCACGTGGCGTAACCCCGGCGGGAACAGATACCCCGCCGGAATCGATTCAACTCGCGCCGGGTCGAATCGATAGTACACCGGCATGGCGATGGTGCGATACTGGCCCGTTCGCTTGCGCCTGGCAAACGGGCCGGCGCCGTCGGCGGCGGGCTCGGTGATCTCGGCGATGACGTCCATGGTAACCGGCGGCGCCAATTGCGACCGCACCGCCACGAACTGTGGTCGCGCGGAGTCCACCTGGTCCCGGATAGTCAGAATCCGTTCCCACTTTTCGGCCGCCAACCCGATCGCTGAGGATGGCCATCCGGCCACGCATGCCGAACCAGTTGGTGCCGAAGCGCGGTCGCGCGTCGTAGGTGTACCATCCCTGGTCGAGCGAATCCGGATTCTGGTTCCGGAAATTGCCGTACCAGAAGATCTCCTGCCCGTGGCGCTCGCGCACGCGCTGGCGGATCAGTGGGAGGAACTCGTCGCGCACGTAGGCGTTGGCAACATTGTCGTTGGGGTTGAGCCCCGGAGCATAAGTCAACTGATACCCGTGATAACTCCCATTGGTGGTGTGCATGTCGATGAAAATGTCGGGATCCCATCGGTTGATGAGCCAGGCGGCGCCGCGGGTCTCGGGAGCCTCCATCTTGATGTAGTCGCGATTGAGACCGATACCCTGCCCGTTGGACCGGAGGCCAACTCGAACCGGTCCGTTCTGGCCTGGCCGGTGCTCCTCGACCGGCCCGAACCGTTCGTTGCCGTCCACGTTGTAGATGGGGACCACCAGCAGGATCACGCTGTCCAGCAGCGACCTTAGCGGTCCCACTGTCATATCCCGCAACAACATCTGGGCGGCTTCTTTGCCCTCCACCTCCCCCGCATGGATGTTGCCCTGCAGGTAGACTATCGGCTTGCCGGTCGCGTGGGCCGCGATCGGTCCGTCGACCATCGGCCGGGCGGCGAGCACCCAGGGGATGTCCCGGCCCTCGACACTCCGCGCCAGTGTGGCCACCCGGATGTCGGTCGTCTCGTGCTGCAGCGCGCGCAGGAAATCCAGCACGTCGCTGTAGCTCGACGTCTCCTGGAAGCCGGTCCGCTCGGCCGTCGTTTGCTGGGCGGCGAGGATTGTGGGGATGAATAGCAGAACACCCGTCAGTCCTCTATGCCACAGGGATCGCTGAGCCATGGAGTCTCCTTTGCCGGACTACGGCGCGTCCTGAATCGGTGGGATCAGACGACGCTCGAGATGCAGCGGTGACAGTCCATCGATCTGGAAGGTCACTTCAGGAACTATGCGCGGCACCGTGCCTACTGAAAGCAACCTGTCACGCACGTTGCTGCTTTTCAGCTCGGGGAACAAACCCGAATAGCCGTCGAGCAGTGCGTTGACGTCGTGCCCCGACAGACTCGCGGCACCGATTAGCTCCCCGGCGTTGACGTCGGCGCCATACAGCAAACTGAACAGCTGATACCCCAGGAGGTGCGGGTCGTCAGGGCGTGCCACCGCCATGGCCGCCCGTTTTTCCGCCTCGCCCAACCCGAATAGCGGGAGGCGCTCCACAATGGGGCCCAGCACCAGCTCGGTGTACCACTCCGCCAATCCCTCGGCCACGAACGGATCCGGTGAATACAACCATACGGCGTCCTCGGTTGGCCTGGCGTATGTGTCCAGCGGCCTGGATCGTTGCTGGAGTATGTGAACCCATTCGTGGATGACCGTTTCCAGAGCCAGAACTGGATGGTAGCCGGGAGCGATGATGATGGCGTTCTCCGGCTCGAGGAACCCGGAGGACCGGCCGCGGCGAAGTTGTGCCACGCTGGTTACTTCAAAGCGACCCTGTTCGGATTCCAGCACGGTGTTTTCGATTTCCGGCGGCAACCGGCCCAGCACGACCAGAAGAGCACTGCTTCCCTCTACCTCCAACCAGTGGCTCGCGGTCCAGTTCAAGGGTTCGACCAGCATTCTCACGAACGAGTCGGACGGGGCAATCAGCGGTGCGCCGTCCGGCAAGCCGAACAATCTGGTCTCGATCTTTGGCACCGCCGTGTTGACCGCCTTGTCAGGCCAAGCAGACAGCAGGAGATCCGCGGGCGAGCGACCCTGGAACCACGGGGTTTCCAACAAGAACCGCATGGCCCGAGGGTACCACTCGATCGCCTCGGCGTAGCCGGACAGCATTCGTTCGAGTATCCCGGCAGCCTCCGGTTCTACGGCACGCATCTCTGCCAACCGTGATGCGAAGGTCATGGAATCCGTGCGCGACAGTATGAACATTTGGTAGGTCAGCAACTGGGTGACCGCCGCGTGCGGCGGCAGCGGCCTGCGCTGCACCCCGGGAAGCTCGAGCGCGGGGCTCAACGCGTCCCAGGTAACGTGGGGGAATTTTTGTTGCACCCGATGCGCGGCAACCTGATGAATGTCGAGTTGCCATTGTCCATTGGGACGGAACAGAAAATCAAACTGGACACGGGCGGTGTCGCTCCGAAGCCCCGCCCGGACCGCTTCCAGGCTGGTTTGCGCGGCGGCTAGTATGGAGTCTCGCCACCACAGGCCCATCGACTGCAGGTAGCTGTAGGTCCGCAACATGGGCTCGTTGGCCGTCGGTACGCCGCTCCCTGTGGCTCGCTCGGCGTACGTGTCCAGTACCGCGTCCGCGTCGATACCGGCCTCGTCCAGTGCGGTAAACCATACGCCGGGAATGGTGACCATCGATCGTTCACCGGCCAGCACCAATTGACGCATGCGGAATTTCGGGAGGGGTATGTACAACTCGGCGGCGGAATCAACGCGCTCGGCCAGCCAGCCAACGCCGTCGTCCTGGTCGCCAAGAAACACAGTGCCGAACATCTGATCGCCAAGAATGCGACCGACGAAGTGTCGCGAGGAGGACGCTACCTTGAACTCGAACCGCCCGTCTGCATCCGGAACGGTGCCAGTAACATCATTGGGGGCGGAATCGCTGGTATCGAGCAGTAGGGTACCGAAAATCCTGCCATCCGACTCCGCCAGGCGGAGGTCACCGTTGATTTCGATAGCTGGACCGGGAGATATGATCAGACGCCAGCGTCCTTCGGCCTGCGCCTGAAGGCCGGCCACCCCAAGCGGCTGCCCCAGGAGGACTGCCAGCGCCAGAAGAGTCCCAGTCCGCGTGCCGAGCGTCACCCTCGACCAGATCGCGCTAGTGGCCACTGTCCGGGGTCACGGCCTCGGCACTCTCACCGGGCTCCCCGCCTGATGCGGCTTCCGTCCCACCTACCTGTGGTGGACGATCGACGGGAATCGCTGTCACCGGCATGCCAGGCTGCAGTCTAACCTGACCACCGACAACAACTTGCTCGCCACCGTCGATGCCCGAGCGCACCTCGACGAATCCGGGCGTACGCACGCCCAAAGTCACCTCACGCCGCTCGACGGTACCTTCGGCATTGACCACCCAGGCTATTACCAACCCTTCGAGGGGAACAACGGCTTCTTCGGGAATGATCACAGCATTGGGCCGCACCTCGGTAGCCAGGCGCACCTCGATGAACGCACCCGGATGCAAGACCCGATCGCGGTTCCACACGCGTGCCTTGACGGTGATGACTCGCGCCGGCAACTCGACCACTGGGTCGACGAATTCCACCACGCCGCGGAATTCCCGACCGGGGAGAGCGGCAACCCGGAAGAGTACTTCCTGGCCGGCTGCCAACCGTTGGGCGAATCGTTCCGGAACCTTGAACGCTGCCCGTTGCGGATTGTACGTCTGCAAGGAAACCATTTCGGTGGTCGTGGTCACGTAGTCGCCCAAGCTGACGGAGCGGGTGCCAACGACGCCGCGGAACGGCGCCCGGACCACCGTCCGATCGAGCCGAATCTGCAGCAACCGCAATTGGGCCTCGTTGCTGCGATAGGTGGCCTCGGCCAGCTCGAGATCGGCCTGGGAACTGGCGTTGTCGTCCACCAGCCTGCGGGTCCTCTCGAGGGCCTGTTGTGCCAGGTCGCGGTCTGCCTCGGCCCTGGCCACCTGCGCTACGAGTTCCGCGTCGTCAACCTTGAAGAGCGGCTCGCCCTTGGCGACGGTCGATCCTTCACGGAAAAGGATCTCCACGATGCGGCCGCCGACTTCGGGCCGTAGCTTAATCGACTGGACGGCCTCGATTTGGCCAGTGGTGCTTATGGCGTCCACCACGGTATCTACCCGAGCGGTTGCTACTTCAACCGGCAGACTGAAACCGCCCGGTCCACCACCGCCGCCACCACCGTTTTCCGATTCAGCCTTGTTGCATCCGACCATGGCCGCGGCACTCAAGAGCCACACCAGTGAACTTCTCACGATCATTCCTTCCCGGGAAACAGGCGGCGGCCGAGGATGGCCTCGAGCCCCGCCAGCGCTAGCAAAGTTATCTGTCGAGATGTCACGATCCCCGCCTGGGCC
>JBDHMR010000206.1:0-4291 GCA_039656035.1 Gemmatimonadota bacterium | reverse complement strand
GCGTTCTGCACCACGCCGTAGACCCGGATTCCATTCAGCGCCCGCTGGAACGTGTATCCCACCTCGATGTTCTGCATCCGCAGGAAGCTGGCGTTCTCCACGTAGTAATCGGAGAAGTACTGCGGCCTCACGAAGTCCGTCGTCAACACGGACTCATGAAGATTGCTGGGCCGTGCCGAGACCCGCAGCTGGTCGTAGAAGCCGGTGCTGGAGGCCACGTTGTTATAAACGTAGTTCCCCAGGCTCGCCAGCAGCGTAAGGCTGAAGTCAAACGACTTGACGCGCATCAGCGACGTGTGCCCCATGATCCAGTCCGGCTGCGGGCTGAAGGTGGCCGCCCGGTCGTCCTGGTTGATGATCCCGTCGTCGTTGCGGTCTACGTACAGGTCCTGGTCGCTAATGGTGCCGTCGCCGTTCGTGTCCTCGTAAATCGGGTTTCCGGATCCGTCGAGTATGTGCTCATACACGAAGAACGAGTTGACGGACTCACCCGGCTCCAGCACCTGGATGAAACTGCCGACACCACCCGAAATGGCCTCGCCGGCGAGAATCTGCTCTGTGCCGCCGCCAAACTGGTTGATCTTGGTCAGTTCGTTGTTGTTGTAGGCGAAGTTGAAGTTCGCATCCCACGTGAACCCGTCGCCTCTACCCTCGATGAACATCGCGTTGAGTGTAAGCTCGAGACCCGAGTTCTTCATCGAGCCGACGTTGGTGGTGACCACGTTGGAGAGGTTGCTGCCACCCGCCACGATGACGTCGAAGATCAGGTCATCCGTGGTCTTCTCGTAGAGCTCGATCGACCCCCAATAGCGGTTGTTCTTGAATCCATAGTCGATTCCTAAGTTCCACGAGGCCGTCTCTTCCCACTTGAGGTTCGGATCCACCGCGTTGGGTCTGACCGTGGACACGAACCGGTCGCCGAACTGCGTCTGTGCCGTGAGCTCGCCGAACGAATAGGTCTTGTACGCCAGGTAGGGCTCGAAGGCCTGGTTTCCGTTCTTACCCCAGGAAGCCCTCAGCCTAAGGTCCGACAACCAGTCGGCGCCGTCCATGAACGACTCTTCCGACAGGCGCCAGGCACCCGCGAACGACGGGAAGTAACCCCAGCGATTGTCCTCACCGAACTTGGAGGAAGCGTCCGCCCGCATGGTCGCCGTGAACTGGTACTTGTTGGCGAAGCTGTAGTTGGCGCGACCGAACCAGGACGACAGCTTGCGCTCCCGGACGTCCAGGGACTGGCGCTGGAAGTCTGCAGCCGGCACGCCCCAAGGTCCGAGCAGATCGGTGCTGAGCTGCCGCGCCTCCTGGAACGCGTTATCCGTTTGCCCCTCCCAATACGAGTAGCCGCCGGTTGCGTTGAGACCGTGCGCCCCCCAGTTCTTGTCGTAGGTGAGGAAGAGGTCTGTCAGCCAGCTGAAGCCGGTGGTGTTGTCGCGGCTGACCGTTCCGAAATCCCCGTTTTCCGTCTGGTACTTGGTGAAGGAGGGAGCGAAGAACGCGACTTCGGTGTTCCTCAAGGTGTATCCTAACCTACCGGTCACCGACAGTCCGTCGAGTCCCGGAAGTGCATACTCCCCCGTCACGTTTCCGACGCTTCGGTAATAGACACCTTCGTCGAAGACGAGGTTCGACTCGCCCACCGGGTTGTTCGTCGCCAGGTTGTCGTCCCACTCGAAGTACCCGCCATAGGGACTGCCCGCTTCGAGGACGGGCTGCGTCGGGGCCATGTTCGTGGCGCCGCCGATGGCTCGATTCCCCTGTTCCTGCCCCTCAGCCCGGGACCCGAGCAGGTTGGCGCTGAGGTTCAGGCGGTCGTCGAACAGGAGCTGGTTGTAGGCGAAGTTGAGCGTGGCCCGGTCAGCGCCCGTGAGCTTGACCACGCCGTCCTGGCTCAGGTATCCGAGAGACACCCGGAAATCCATCTTGTCGCCCCCGCCAGCCACACCAAACGTGTGCTGCTGGCCGAACCCGTTCTCGGTAACCTGGTCATACCAGTCGTTGTTGGCAGTCCCCAGGTAAACGAACTGGTCGGGCGCATTTTCTTGGACGGCAGTGCGAAACTGCGATGCGTCCAGGATGTTCGGCTGCCCGGATATGGTCGAGCCCGAGAAGTTGCCCTGGTACGTGACGCGCGCCCCGCCCCCGGCCGCCTGGCGGCCTGAAGTCGTCTCGATCAGGACCACGCCGTTTGCGCCGAGAGATCCGTAAATGGCCGTCGCCGAGGCATCCTTGAGGACCGTGAACGACGCGATGTCGTCCGGGTTCAGGAGCGACATCAGGTCCACGCCCACACCGATCGGCATGCCGTCGACGACGTACAGAGGCTCGTTGCTGCTCGTGATCGAGGTGCCGCCGCGGATCCGGATCGAGATCCCGCCGCCCGGCTGGCTACCGTTGTTCTCGGTCACCTGGACGCCGGCCACCTTCCCCTTGATCAACTCTTCAGCGGTGACGATACGGCCGGTGTTGAACAATTCTTCCGGCACCGCCGTGACCACACCGGTCTGCTCGCTCGTCTGCACCTCGCCGTAGCCAATGGCCACGATGGGATCCATCTCCATCGGTGCCACCTGCATTCTCACCTCGACGTCGGCCGTGCCGCCCGCCGTGACCGTGACCTGGGTCTCGAACGGACGGTAGCCGATCAGCGAGACCCTGAGCGTGTATACCCCGGCGGCCACGTTCTCCACGACGAAGAAGCCCCCGCTTTCGCTCAGCACGGTCTGGTCCGCGACCATCACCGTGGCGTCGACCAGGGGAGCAGCGAGATCGGAGGAGATGACTCGCCCCCGGATCTCCCCGGCCGCCTGCGCCTGGAGTTGAGTTGCGCACGCAACCGTCGCTACGAGCGCGATCAGCAAGTGGCGAACGTTTTTCGATTTCATTGGTCGACCTCCACGCCGTGAGGGATAGCCGGTGTATGCTCTGCCGCATCCTCGATGAGGGACAGAATGTCCTCTGTTGGGATATCCTGCCGAGGCTGGCGACTCACACCGCACTGCAGACACCTTTGGGGCTTGTGTTTACCTCATTCTTGCAGTGGCGTTATAGGCAAAACTTATGCCGGTAAACTGCGGGGCGCAAACACCATAGATCGAGGTCGACCTCGGAGGCCGCGCTGTCCCCCGACACGCTCGCTCGGCAGACCTACCTCAGAACGGAGTCCCAAGCCCTCCCGGATCGCCGGGAGTCTCCGGTTCCACGAACACGCGCGTCACCCGGGGATCCTCCGCCCGGATCTTCTTCTCTATCCGCTCGACCACCGCGGCCGCCTCTTCCACCCCGCATCCGGGCCGGAACTTGAGTCCCAGAGTGAGGAGGATCTCGTCGGGTCCCAGGTGCACGCCGAGTGTGCGAACGACGCGGTCCACGGCCTCGTCCTCAAGCAGGATCCGCTGGATCTTCCGGTTCAGATCGTCCGTGATGGCCTCGCCCACGAGCAGAGCCCGGGTCTCGTGCCCGAGGAAGACCGCCACGGTCGCAAGGATGAGGCCGATGATGATCGAGGCAACGGCGTCGAACACGGGAGCGTTCAGCGCCCGGGACAGGTAGATGCCTAGAAAGGCGACCCCGATGCCGACGAGTGCCGCCATGTCTTCGGCCACGGGCACGAATACCCGCGGGTCCTTGCTCTCCCGAATCCTGTGGCCGAGCCCCTTCCCGCTCCCCTTCCCCCCGAGCTGACCCAGGGCGATCCGGAGGGCGAGACCCTCCACGACGAAGGCCACGGCCAGGACCCCATAGTTCCAGCCGGGGTTCTGCGGCACCTCGGGGTGATTGAGGTGGGCGATGCCCTGGTACATGCTGAACCCGCCACCGAGCCCGAACAGGATCATCGCGACGATGAGGCTCCAGAAGTAGAGCTCCGGCCCGTACCCGAACGGGTGTTTCCGGTCAGCGGGCCTGTGACTCCGCCGGTTCCCCCACAGCAACAGCGCCTGCGCCGAACTTGGCCACGGCGATGATGGCGTTCGAGATCATCGCGGCGACGACGGCTCGCGTGCTTCCTGTGGCCATGGAATGGTACTCCGTGGGTTTGCACTGGCCGGCCCTTCATATCGCTCAGAGTGCGGCTGCCGCTTCAGCTCCGCAAGGAATCTCCGGGCGGTCTCGAGCAGGTCCTCGTAGTCGTGCTCGAACGGTAGCGCAGAGGCCGGGTTAGTCGGCAGCGCCTTCTGCAAGGGCCCGGGCCGCGGCCGTGCAGTCGCGGTCGCCGGCCAGCTCAACCGCGAAGCTGAGCTCGGCGATCGTGCGGGCGTAGGTGATCGGCCGTCCCGTCTCCCTGACCAGG
>JBDHMR010000205.1:0-4128 GCA_039656035.1 Gemmatimonadota bacterium | reverse complement strand
CGTGACTGCCAACCGCGGCGCGGGCGCTGTCGGCCAGGAGCTTGCCGATGAACTCGGCGTGCTTGGAGAATACGTACTCCTCTTCCAGGAACCAGCCGGCGCGCCCGGGGCTCCCTCCCGCACCGGGACCGCGGCGGCGGGTACGGGCATCGACACTGGCGTGCGGCGCAAAGTGCCGCAGCTTGGCATCACCGTGGACGTTTTCGTGGGTGTAGAAGTAGTTCTCCCCGAACGGACCGCCGTATGACACGAGCAGGGTCGGGCTGTTGGTCGTCTGGGACGCCTTGAACAACTCCACCACGTCCTGGTAGAGCGGCGTCACCGGCAGGGCATGTTCGATCCCCGAGTAACCATCGATGGCGTGCGTCAGGTCCAACTTGTAGTCGAGCCCACCCTCGGTGGTCGGCATCAGTTCCAGCTCCTTGGCGGCTCCAATGATCCACTGCCGCTGCTGGCGGTTGCCCGACATGTACATCTTGAGCGTCTTGGTGTCGTAGTACTCGCTGTAGCGCTTGAGGACGTTTTTGGCGTGGTCGGCGTCCCTGATGCCCTCGGTCCAGAACACACCCGGGCCGGTGGAGTAGATACGGGGGCCGAGCATGCCGCCGATCGCCACCCGGTCCTGATAGCTCAGCAGATCGGTGGAGTTGGTTTGGGGGTCGCGCGTGGTGGTAACCCCGAACGCCAGGTTGGTCAGGTATTGCCACACTTGCCCCACGTGGATCTCGGGCACCAACCACTGGGCGTGGTAGTGCGTGTCGACGAACCCGGGGATGATGGTCTTGCCGGTGACGTCGATGACTTCGGCGCTGTCGGGCACCTCCACCTCGCCCGTTACCCCGACGGCCACGATGCGGTTGTCTACTATCACCACGTCGGCGCTGTCGATGATGGCCTTGGCCGTGTCGTCCTGCATCGTTATCACACGAGCGCCACGTAAGACCACCGTTCCACGCGGGACATCTCGCGGCATCGTCACTTTGATGCGCATTTCATCAGGCTTGTAGCCGACGGAGTCGACCGTGACCGTGTCAAGCCCGGCACGGACCGAGTCGGCCCGGAACCGGATGGCATCGGCTCGTGCCCGCGCCTTCTCGGCCTCACGCATGAGGGAATCAGCCCCGATTTGAACCGAGTCGGCTATCAATCCGTTGAGCTTGGTGGTCATTGAATCGGCCACCACCTCGGTGCTGTCGGCCTTCTTGACGCTGTCGATCAGCGCCCGGGTGGCCTTGAGGCTGTCGATGATGCCCCGGCCGCCCAGTGCCCGACCTACCTTGTCGCGCGCGTCCTGGATGATGCTGTCTTCCACCGCCTCGACCCCCTCGCGATCATAGGTAAACAGGGCGTTGCCTATGCCCCAGTTGACCCGCTCGCCGTCGGCGCTCCACGAGGGAAATTCGCCGCCGCTCTCGGTCAGCTTGCGCACCTTGACCGGGGCGCCGCCCCCCACCGAGACAGTCAGCGGCGCGGGTCCCACCTGGAACAGGTCCACCGTGTAGATGTGGTTGCCGACCTGGGCTACGGCCCGGTCGCCGGTGGGCAATATCATGACCAGTCCGGCCGGCGGTGGCTGTCTGGCCTCCAAGGCGCCGGCCGGCGGCGGTTCCACCGGCACCGGAAAGACGTGCCGCGGGAGCTGTTCCCATTTTTCCTCGTGAGGCGACCGTGCTCCGGGGGCGAGAGTGCCCCTGACGACCAGGTGTCGTTTCACATCGGTGCCGTCCCACCGGAACGACACCAGTCCCTCGGCGCGGCTGTAGGCGTATATCCGGTTGGGTTGGTCGGTCCGGAAGTGAGCCACGTTGCGGCTACCGGTAGGCGCGATCAGAGAGACGTCGCCGCCGTTGGCCGGCACCCACACGAACTCGCCACCCAAGGGCCCGAAGAAAATGTCGGGCGCCTTCTTGAGTTCACGCGCGGCGCCGCGCGTGGCCACCACCCGCTCTCCGTCGGGCGACCAGGCGAGGTTGTAGTACAACGCCGCCGCACTGGTTAGCTGCTGCGGTTGCCCGCTACCGTCGGCGTTGGCCCGCATTATGTGGCCACCAGCACTGTCGTCCCAGGTTACATAGGCCACCGCTGAACCATCGGGCGACCATACGGCGTGATACTGACCGATCTCCTCATCGGACACCCGGGTTGCTTCGCCGGTGGGCATATCCTTGATCCACACCCGGTCGAACGCGGTGAACAGCAGTTGACTGCCGTCGGGCGAAGTGACAGGGTGTCTGATCTGCCGGGCCGTTACCAAGGCGGACGAATCGACTTGATAGGCAAAACGGACCTCGGGGCCTACGGCGAGATCGACATCAGCCTCGAACGGTATCTCACTGGGCGCGGCACCGTCCATCGGGACGCTCCACATCTTGCCGCCGTAGGAAATGACGATTCTGCGTGAATCCGGCGTGAAGCTGTATCCAGGAATCACGTCCAGCGTGGAGCGCGCCTCCATGTCATCGCGCTGGATGGCATAGACCAACCACTCTTCGTCTCCGGTCGCGAGGTTACGCTTCCGCAGACCGGTTTGGGTGTTTTCTCGCGTCCCGTACACCAGCCAGTTGCCATCGGGTGAGATGGCCGGCCGGAATCCCGACCCATAGCGGGCTGTCATCTGCGTCGACGTCCCGACCTCACGGTCGAAACGATACAGTTGGTATTGTGGGAAAATGGCGTTGTACTGCCAGTCCCCAGTCCGGCCGGCGTACCAGATGTGCTGCCCGTCGGGGCTGGGCGAGGCGCCAATGCTCTTGAACGCCGGCGATCCACCGACCACCGGGAACGGACTGCCACCGTCAGCTGGATACATCACCACCTTGGCCGCTCCGAACATGCTGGTGGACCGGCTCACCAGAATGTGCTCGCCGTTGGGCATCCACTCAGGTGAGACGTAGCCGCTGTTATTGCCCCGCGTTACCTGGGTGGTGTCGGTGAAATCCATCCGCAGGGTCCAGACGTTATCGCCCCCGCTCCGGTCGGAGATGAAAACGATGGTCTCACCGTCCGGACTGAAGCGCGGCTGGGCATCGAAGGCCATGCCCTTGGTAATCCTGGTCGCCGTGCCGCCTGCGATCGGCATCGTGTACAAATCACCCAGAAGATCGAACACGATCGTCTGGCCGTCGGGGCTCACGTCGAGCGACATCCAGCTGACTTCGGTGGCGTTGAACTTCGCTGAACGTTCCGCCTTGAGCGGCAGCGGTTCCTTCTTCCCGTTACCGTTACCGTTACCGTTGCCCTGACCCCAGGCGGGGCCGGCAATCACCATCATCGCCAACAGGCCCAGTACGACTCGGCGGCCGCTTGAAAGCATAGTCATGGTGGTCATTTGCCCGCCCCCCCGATGGTCGTGTTGGCCATGGGCGCGGTGTGGCGCCACGGTTCGTCGGCCGCCGGCCGCTGCCGGGGCCAGATTTCGTCCAGCGTGTTGCCGTCGTAGAGTCGACCGTTTTTCATGACGTACCTGACGGTGTTGCTGTTGCGAATGTCGTCGAGTGGATTGGCCTCGAGCACCACCAAGTCGGCCAGCTTGCCGCCTTCGATGGACCCCAGATCCCCACCCAGCCCGATAGCCTCGGCGCCCATGAGCGTGGCCACTCGCAAGGCGTCGTGATTGCTCATGCCGCCACTCTGCACGTTCCACAACTCCCAGTGGTATGCCAGACCCTGAAGCTGCCCATGACTACCGACGCCGGTACGGCCGCCGGCCTCTACCAGATCCTTGATCCACGCGGAGTGCCTGGTGAAGACGTACTCGTCCTCCATGAACCAGCCGCCGGGGCCAGGACCCGGGTTGCGCCGCCTGATCTTGCGGTCGAGGTCAGCCTTGGGCGTGAAGTACGCCAGCTTGGCATCGCCGATCACGTCTTCCGTGGTGTAGTAGTAGTTCTCCGCCCAAGGTCCGCCGTATGTCACCAGTAGCGTCGGCGTGTTGGTGGTTTGCGAAGTCACGAACAGTTGCACCACGTCGTCGTACGCCGGGATGATCGGCATGTTGTGCTCGACCCCCGGGTACCCGTCCATGGCGTGGGTCATGTTCAGCCGGTAGTCCAGACCACCTTCAGTGGTCGGCATCAACTCGAGCTCACGAGACGCCATGATGAGCAGTTGGCGCTGCCGCCGGTTGCC
>JBDHMR010000204.1:0-4152 GCA_039656035.1 Gemmatimonadota bacterium | reverse complement strand
CGTAGTCACGCTGTCAGTGTTGCTGGACACGCCTACAGTACTGCGTAGATCAAGAATCCCCCGAATAAGAATGGCACAAGCGAACCCATCCGAAGGTGATTCCCGAATCGATCGAGCAGCCAGGTGATCAGTTGCTCGAAGCGCACGCGGGGAAGCACCACCAGTATTGCCCCGGCCGCGATGGAAATACCCCCGATGATCTGTAACAGTATTGGGAACCTGGAGTCACTCGCTATGAGGATTAATACGGCCCCCAAGGTAAAGCGCATGGCCAGCTCGAAGACGTAAAGAGAAGTCATCCCAGCGTATCCCTGCATGCGGTCCGTGAACTGAGCCGGCCGGACAAGCATCGCCGCAGCGATGATGATCTTGGAGAGGCCGATTGCAATAACGACAAGGTTCATTGGGATACCTTGGAAACGATTCGTCGAATAACGGTCAGGCCCTCCATCCACTCGCCTCGTGCCGCATTCTACGCGGCCGCAGCGCTGCGCGGGCAACAACGCGATCGGCCCAACATGCGACCGAGAGCTATCGCCCAATAATACAACCCTCCGATCAGCATTGTGTCTACACCAATCACAGAATGGGGTCCCCTGAAGAAACATTCACAGCTGGTTCCCGATTCCTTCACACCGTTGGTTCCAAGATTATTGAAAAATCGATCTTGCCACCAGCGAGGTGTCCCTAAGCCATGGTTAGTCAATGAGCTTCCAATCCAGACGCATCGTCGCCTACACGATCGGATCGGTGCTCGTGACGATACGGCCTAGCGCGCAAGTCATGTTTCCCAGACCATTCCACCACCGTCAACGAGTGGCCCGGCCATGTACCTAACGCCGGCCGCCGACTCAGCCCTGACAGAGCAACGGTACCCGTTCTCCGACACCCTCGAAATAGGGCGCCTGGAAGAGGGACGGGAGCCGTCGTCGGACCTCCTCCTCCTGCCTAGTGCCAGCGTGTCGTGGCGCCACTGCATCATCAGACAGACCCCCGATGGCCGGTGCTATGTTCGCGACGTCAGCCGCAATGGTACCCGGCTGGACGGTCGCCGCCTGGTCCCGAACGTGGAGGCCGAAATTCAGGTGGGTCAGACCCTCGATCTGGGTCCTGGAATGCAATTCACCCTCGAGGGTGAGACAACGCCCGACCTCGAAAAGGCTCTTCCCAATAGGAAACAGACTGACGTCGCGCCGCACCTCGCCATTGCCACGATACTTGTCGGTGATATCCGCAACTACACTGTGATGGTGCGCAAGGCCGGCGCTTTCGAGCTTCAGCAGTCCGTCAGTCGGGTCTTCGAGATCCTCACGGCTTCGGTGGAGGAGCAAGGCGGAACGGTGAAGGAATTTCCCGGCGACGCCATGCTAGCGTTCTGGGAGGGCTCGTTCCGGGGTGAACAAGCGG
Organism: Gemmatimonadota bacterium; assembly: GCA_039656035.1. Taxonomy (GTDB): domain Bacteria; phylum Gemmatimonadota; class Gemmatimonadetes; order Gemmatimonadales; family GWC2-71-9; genus N074bin45. The sequence continues at coordinate 2,745 of JBDHMR010000204.1, read as the reverse complement.
TGTCGGCCTGCCGCGCCGTCATCGCGCTCGATCGCCTGAGCCGGCGAATAGCGGCCGACGCCTCCATCTGGACGCTTCAGAAATATCCGTTGGAGATGGACTGGGCGCTCGCCACCGGGTCCGTCAGCATCGATTCGTTCGGTGGTGATGCCCCCATCGGACTATCGGTCGTCGGCGAGCCCATCGTGATGGCGTGTCGCCTCGAGAAGTTCGCCAACAAGCATACCGGCCGGATTCTCATGTGCCAGGCGACCCACAAGATGGTGTCACGGACATTGAGCAGAGCGATCTCGGAGCGACTCGAATTCATCGACCTGGGGGAGATGCAGGCCAAGGGATTCGATCACCCCGACCAGGTATTTGCCCTCCAGGTGGAGGAGCCGTGAGGTGGATCGCATGACGGGCCCCTTGAACGACACGGGGCAAGCCCGAGAGCAGGCTTCCTCGTCCGGGAATGGTGCCGGTCCGTTGGAACTAATGGATGGATCCAGGATTGGCGTGGTTGGTGGAGGGCCAGCCGGGTCGTTCTTCAGCTTCTTTCTTCTCAGGATGGCCGAGTCCATCGGCCTGGATGTGGCCCTCGACGTGTACGAACCCCGGTTCTTCAATCATCGGGGACCTGCCGGCTGCAACCACTGCGGGGGCATCATTTCCGAGTCCCTGGTTCAGATGCTCGCGACCGAGGGCATCAATCTGCCGTCGACGGTGGTGCAGCAGGGCATCGACTCCTACATGCTCCATACGGACCAGGGTGACGTAAGCATCCAGGCCCCCCGCGACGAAAAGAGAATTGCAGCGGTATACCGCGGGAACGGTCCGCGTGAGTCCGAACCGACGCGCATCGCCGGATTCGACCGTCACCTGCTGGACCTGACGAAGACGTCCGGCGGCAATGTAGTCAGGAACATGGCGCGCGAGATCACCTGGCACGGTGGCCGACCGAGGATCACCAGTACCGATGGCTCCTCGCAGGACTACGACCTGCTGGTGATGGCGGCCGGCGTCAACAGCAGGGCGCTTGATTTGTTCAGCGATGCCTCACCGCAGTTCAAGCCCCCGAAAATACAACGGACGTTCATCTGCGAGTTCCGCCTCGGGCCAGACACCGTCCGTGAGTGGTTTGGTACGTCGATGCACGTATTCCTCCTCGACATCCCTAGGCTGGTGTTCGCTGCGATCATACCCAAGGGGGATTTCGTCACCCTGTGCCTGCTGGGAGACGACCTCGACCAGGAGTTGGTGGAGTCCTTTCTGGACTCGCCGGACGTCAAGCGGTGCTTCCCCGGGTCGGTGGTGCCGCCGCTGGCCTGTCACTGCTTCCCTCATATCAACGTCGAAGCAGCGGTCCGACCCTATGGGGACAGGATCGTGTGGATTGGGGACGGTGGTGTCGCGCGGCTGTACAAGGACGGCATTGGGTCCGCCTACCGGACGGCCAAGGCAGCTGCCAAGGCGGCTGTCTTCCACGGCATTTCGACCGACGACTTCCGAAAACACTTCTGGCCGGCCTGTAGGTCGTTAGACATCGACAATTCGATCGCCAAGGTCGTGTTCGCGGTGACACACCTCATTCAGCGCTCCCGCTTTCTCCGCCGGGGGGTGGTGCGCATGACCGCCAGGGAGCAGCAGCGGAAGGGATCGTCCAACCGCATGAGTGGCGTGCTGTGGGACACCTTCACCGGGAGTGCTCCCTACCGGGACATCCTGCTGCGGACCATGAACCCGAGCTTCCCGCTGACACTCGCCTGGAACGTGATCGCAGGCAACGTGCCGTTTGGGAATGCACGACAGAAGGGGGAACCGTCGAATGGAGGGTAGCGGACTGGGGAAGGTCTACGATGATGGTGAGGTCATCGTTCAGCAGGGAGAGATCGGCGACTGCATGTTCACCGTTCAGGAGGGCCAACTCGAGGTCGTTGCCACGCACGACGGCCGCGGCGAGGTTCGCATCGGTACCATGGAAACGGGAGCCATCTTCGGAGAAATGGCCATCTTCGAAAAAGAGGTGCGCTCAGCCACTGTTCGGGCACTGGGCTCGGCCCGGGTCCTCACCATCGACAAGAAGACCTTCCTGCGCCGGGTGCAAGAGGATCCCTCGCTGGCATTCAATCTCGTGCGCATGATGTCGCACCGTATAAGGATGCTGACGGAGCAGGTCGGGGAGCGGCGGGTGGGAGGCGAGCGGAGGACGTCCGAGGACCGACCCCACACCGACAGGCGCGCCGGGGGATGACCAGGAACCCGAGGGATACGCCGTCGACCGTCTCTCCGCTTGCGGCCGCCCTGACGAAGCCCGAGCAGCTCGAACAGCTGCCTCCGTGCAGTGCGGGCTGCCTGGCGGGGGGTGACGTTCGCGGCTGGATTGCCATCGTGGAACAACGCCACAAGCTGGGGCTTTCCGACCAGGAAGCCTACGCCCGAGCGTGGGATCTCCTGGCGGCGGTGAATCCATTCCCCGCGACCATGGGTCGCATCTGTCCCCATCCGTGCGAGGCCAACTGCAGCCGCACAGGGAAAGACGGGGCGGTGGCCATCAACGCCTTGGAGCGCTTCATGGGCGACTGGGCTCTGGCGTGCCAGATCCCCTTGCCGATACTGGAGGACCAAGGCAGCAGACCGGAATCGATCGGGGTAATCGGCGCCGGACCCGCGGGACTATCCTTCGCCTACCAAATGGCGAGACGAGGCTACCACGTCACGGTCTACGAGAAGGAGGAAAAGCCCGGAGGGATGCTGTACTACGGG
>JBDHMR010000203.1:0-4174 GCA_039656035.1 Gemmatimonadota bacterium | reverse complement strand
ATCGGAGTGACCATCCACGAAGTGGGCCACAACTGGTTCCCCATGATCGTCGCCTCGGACGAGCGCAAGTGGACCTGGATGGACGAGGGGCTCAACACCTTCCTGCAGTACTATGGCGAGATTGAATACGCCCAGACCTACTGCGGCACCTACTGGACCCAGACCGAAGATTGCAGCTACCCCAGCCGGCGCGGTCCGGCCGGTAACATCGTGGACTACATGCGCGACACCGATCAGGTGCCGCTCATGACCCACTCAGACCTGATCCACAAGGACTTCGGCAACAACGGCTACGGCAAACCGGCCACCGGTCTGGTCATGATGCGGGAACATGTAAACGGCGAGCTGGCGTTCGACGAAGCCTTCGGCGACTACGCCAAGACCTGGATGTTCAAGCACCCGCAGCCGGCCGACTTCTTCCGCTCGATGGACGAGAGCCTGGGCGAGAACATGGCCTGGTTCTGGCGCGGTTGGTTCTACACCACCCACGCCAACGATCAGGAGCTCGTCAGCGTCGAGGCCCAGTCCGCCGAGGAACTGATCGGCAGCACCGACAAGGGCCAGTACTACTATCGCATCCAGGTCGACAACAAGGGCGGCCTGGTGATGCCGCTGGAATTGGAAATCACCTTCGATGACGGCACTACCGAGCGCATCGACCTCCCGGTCGAAGTATGGCGCTACAACGAGCTGACGTTCAAGAAAGGCTTCTTCAGCGACAAGGCCGTCACCCGGGTGGTCGTGGATCCCGACGAGGCGTATGCTGATATCGACCGGAGCAACAATGTGTGGGAGTTGCCGGCGGATGTTAGTTAGGATGCGATTGTGCGTCGTGCGTGGTGCGTAGGAGAGTTATCAATAATCAGTGATCGGTCATCGGTTGTCAGTACTGATCACTGACTGCTGATTATTCCACCTCGACTTCGAAGAGCGCCCATGCCCTGGATTCTCACCATCGCCGTACTCGCCGGCCTCACTGTGGCGCCGCGTCGAGCGCACGAATTCCATGTCACATACGGGCGCATGGCCATCGAGGGGAATGTGGCGGTGGCGCGGATCCGGTTCTACACGGACGATCTCGAGGCTACCATGGCCCGCGCCGCCGGGGAGGACTCGTTCCTCATGGAGACCAGTCCGGCGGTCGACAGCCTATTTCTGGCCTACTTCGCCAGGCAATTCCAGTTCATCGTCGAGGGCAAGGTGCTCGATGGCACCATCATCGGCAGTGGCGACGATGTGGTGGACCGGGAGCCGGCCTGGTGGTTCCTGATTCGATTCGACGCCGGTGAGCCGGTCGGTGATTTCCGCATGCGCAACGCACTGCTGTTCGACATGTTCGAAGATCAGAAAAACATTCTCAAGGTGGTCCACCTGCCGGATGAGACCCAGCGGTCGTATACGTTTACTGCAGAGGAGGAGACGATCGAGGTCATCTTCTAGGAGTGCGTCGGGCGTGGTGTGCGGAGTGCGGTGACTGCCCTCGCTGCTCCCGCTGCCCTCGCCGCCCCCGCTTTCACCCCCGCTAGCCCATTGGGCCCACGACGACTACACTTAGCGTCGCTTCTGAGCCCGGGAATTCATGACCGCATCCGCTGGCACTACACCTAAGTTCGATCGATCTATCGTGGAGGGTCCCATCCCGCGCGCCGTCTGGCGGCTGGCTTGGCCCACCATGCTGCAGAACATCCTCGGCGGACTCCAGGGCATCGTCGACCATGTCATGGTCGGTCACTACGTGGGCTACCACGGCAACGCCGCCATTGGGGTATCGTGGCAGATCTTCCTGGTGGTCATACTGTTCGTCAATTCCCTGTTCGTCGGGATGGGCGTCCTGGTGGCGCGCTTCGCCGGGGCCAACGACGCAGACAAGGTCAACCGGACGGTCTATCAGGCATTCATCACCCCCATAGTCATGTCGGTGGGGATCTTCGCCCCGCTGGGCTATTTCCTGTCGCCCACGCTGCTCGACCTGGTCAATGCCGCGCCCGGGGTCCAGGCGGAGGCGCTGCCCTACCTGCGCATCATGTTCCTGTTCATGATCGGCCTCATGCTGTTCTACATGCTGGGCGGGGCACTGCGCGCCGCCGGCGATGCCAAGACGCCCCTCAAGTACGGCCTGGCGCTCACGGTGCTGAACATCATCCTCAACATCGTGTTCATCCGGGGCCTGGGACCCATCCCCGCCATGGGCACCAAGGGCGCCGCCATCGGCACCGTGATCGCCGGCGGGATTCTCGGCCTTGTCGCGCTCAACCGGCTGTTCTTCTCGAGCAAATGGGTCGTCCATTTCGGGCGCGGTATGAGCCTCAGGCCAGAATGGTCCATCATCCGCGAGTTGTTCCGTTTCGGAGTCCCGGCCGGCATCCAAGGGGTGGCGATGAATGTCGGCGGGGTGATCATGCTGGCATTCGTCGGGTCTCTGGCCATGAGCGCCCAGGCGCAGGCGGCCTATGCGGTCGGCTACAGCCAGTTGTTCTCTCTCATCACCTGGACGTCAGCCGGGATGATGGCGGCCGCGGCTACGGTCGCGGGACAGAACCTTGGTGCCGGGCACCCGGAGCGATCGGTGCATGGCGTCCACGTCGCCTCGCTCATCGGTCTGGGTGGCGCCGCCGTGCTCGGCTCGGCCTTCCTGTTCCTGCCTGGCACCCTGCTCGGCATTTTCGGCATCGACGACCCCGTGGTGCTCGACATCGGCCGGCAACTCCTCACCTTCCTCAGCGTGTCGGGTCTTTTCATTACTGTAGCACTGGCATACACCGGTGGCCTGCAAGGCACAGGCGACACCAAGAGCCCGCTCTACATCTCACTAGTCTCCCAGATCTTCATCCCGATCGGGATTGTGACGGTCATCCAAATGACACGGGGGCTAGAACCCTGGCACATATGGCTGGCCATTCTCATCGGGCACATGACACGGTGTGGGTTGAGCCTGGTGCGGTTCCGTCAGGGGGATTGGCGGGGGATTACTGTTGAGATCGAGGAGGCGACGTGAGGGCGGTCAGGCGGTCAGGAAGGTAATCAGGCTTCGGGCAGCTGTCAGCAGTCAGCTATTCCTACTGCAGGGTCATCGCCAGTACGCTTATCAGGCCTAGGACAATTACCACCATCAGTGCGGCGGTGGAGCGGCAGCCGGAGCGCTTTGCTGCGGATTTCTTTGCGGCACTCACCTCGCCGGCCATGGCTCCGACAAGTTCCTCGGCGGTGGCGAACCGGTCGTCTCGGTTTACCGAAAGAGCCGTCTGGATGGCTGCATCCATGGCCGGCGGGACCACGTTCCGTCGACTGACGGCAGAGGGCACCTGGCCGGAGAACCGCTTGGCGATGATGACTTGAGCCGTCGGCCCGGTGAACGGTTGTTCCCCGACCAGCATTTCGTAGACCACGGCCGCGAGCGAGTAAACATCCGTCCGGCCATCGACGTCTCCCTCCCCCATGGCCTGTTCGGGACTCATGTAGGCCGGGGTACCCACCGACATTCCAGTCTGGGTCAACTTCTGCCCCCCGGCCTCGAGCGCCTTGCCGATGCCGAAGTCCATCACCACCGCGTGGCCCTCAGCGTTCAGCATGATGTTGTCGGGTTTGATGTCGCGATGGATAACTCCTTTGCCGCTGGCATAGGTCAGGGCACTGGCCACCTCGCGGGTGATCTGCAACACGGAGTCTATTCCCATCCGCCCTTCACGTTCGATACGCTCACCGAGACTCTCGCCTTCGATGAATGGCATCACGTAGTACATCAAGTCGTCCGTGCTGCCGGAATCGAGCAGCGCCAGAATGTTGGGGTGTTCCAGGCTGCCGGCGATTTCGATCTCGCGCAGGAAGCGCTCGGCCCCCATGACCTCGGCGATCTGCGGCCGCATGACCTTGATGGCCACCTGGCGGTCGTGCTCGAGGTCCTTCGCCAGGTAAACCGTCGCCATGCCGCCGCGGCCGAGTTCACGTTCGACCTCGTAGCGGTCGGCGAGGGCTGATTGAAGGTCTTCGAGAGCCGTCATGGGGTACCGCTGTTGGGGGATGGGATTCGAGCTATGGGCTATGGGCTGCCTGCTGCCTGCTGCCTGCTGAAAGTAACCGCCTGTCCGCCTGTCCGCCTGTCCGCCACCCCTGCCCTCGCTGCCCCCGCTGCCCTCGCAGCCCCCGCCTATTCCACCCCGGCTGCCCCAAGCGCATG
>JBDHMR010000202.1:0-4199 GCA_039656035.1 Gemmatimonadota bacterium | reverse complement strand
TGATACTCGCCCAGGGCGAACCGCAACCGATAGGTCCCGGCGTGCAGGTAGGCGCCGTCAAAGAAGTCACCGGTGCGCCCGTCCGTATCGGTTCGTAGGGTGGTATGCTCGTGCCACCTTCGTTCGTCCTGGAGTTCGAACAGGGTAACTGCTACCCCGGCAGCGGGGACACCCAAGGCGGTATCGAGCACGTGAGAAGTCAAGCCGCTCATACGATCTCCAGTTTGTGAAGTCGAAGACGAGTGATTTTGGCCTGTTCGCCCGCGGCGATTCGCAATTCCATGTCCGCTGGATTCTCGAACCTGGCCTGCAGAGTCTGCAGCATCGCGTCCGCGTCGAGTCCCGATGCACAAATGAGGAACACGTGCCCGAAACGATGTTCGTAGGCCGAGTTGTACTCGGCCAGCGCTTCGATTGTGGCGGCATCGGCGCTGGCAGCTCCAGCCTGCTCCTCACTGGCCCAACGGTCGCTCTGTCCGGCTGACGGATCTGGCGGAGGTCCCTCACCGATACGAGGATGGTGGCCGAATGCCTCAAGCCAGTCCTCGCGTGTGAGCCCCCACCAGACCTCGTCCGCGGTATTCAGCAACCGTTCTTCATTTCCGAACGGGCGCCGCTCCAGCATCTGGTCCACCCAGCGGCGTGAGCCACAGCATTGGAATAGGGCTCCTCTAGCCTCGGCCTCGTCCAGGGTATCGAGCAATGCTCCTGTCATTGGCCCTCACCGGCTGGCAGTCCAAACACTCTGAGGCGGCTGACGCCCCCGTCGGGAAAGATGTTCAGCCGCACATGCGTCATCGGAAGAGCACTAGACACGGCAAACGAGTGTTCCCGATCGGCCGATAGTGGGGACCGCGGCACTACCTCGAACCAGTCCTCAACCGCGGCGAGTTCATCATCGGTAGCATCCGGGTGGTCGCACCCTTGGACGCTGCAGCTTTCGGGATAGTTACCCTTGAACTGCCCCGTGTCCACTACCAACCGGTCGACCAAGCCACGATGTCCCAGGGCCAGCGTGGCCCAGTCGTGGCCCGGTCCCCTCCGGCGCCGAGTTTCCCAACCATCATTCATGACGTGCGACCGGCCCGGCATGATAAGATTTGACGGCTCGCTGAAGAACCGATCGCTGGATGACACCGATCGCCCCCCATGAGCGATGGCCACCAGATCGACCGCCTGGCCGGAGGACATCAGCGCGCTCCAGTCGGGCCTGGCCTCTCCCCACACGCGCAGCCGGGCAACCCCACCGTCCGGGTATATGTGCAAACGAACATGGGTGACCCGCTCCGTGGAAATCACCCCAAAGCGATTCTCGGCGTGTCCCTCGAGTGACGATTCCTGCAGTAGTCCGGCCCACGACCCCAACGTTTCGAGAGCGGCGGCATCGACCTCGCCGGACGCATCGCACGCTTCAAGGGAACAGGCTTCAGGGTGGTTGCCCCTGAAGTGATTGGTGTCGATCGTCACCGCCCGGATCACGCCTGGAATGCCCAGCTTGATCAAACACCAATCGTGACCAGGCTCACGGCGGCGGCGCGTTTCCCAACCGTCCACCCACTTGCCACATTCGGTGTACTCGTCCTCGCGGAATACGCCCCTCCCCTCCTTGAGGAGATTCTCCTTGGGCGCAAAGAACTCGTCGTTGGCGGCCATGACGACGCCACCAACGCGCTCTGCCGCCAGATCCACGAAGGTACTCGATGCGGTCATGATGGACGGTACAGCGTAGGATGTCGGCGGTAAAGGGGACTCACACAGCGGCCAACGCCTGCTCCAGGTCGGCCAGAATGTCTTCGTAGTGCTCGACCCCGACCGACAGTCTTACCATCCCCGGAGTGATCCCCATGCGTTTCTGATCCTCCGGTGGGATGTCGGCGTGGGTCATGGTCCCGGGATGCTCCGCCAACGACTCTGTTCCACCCAGGCTCACGGCCAGCTTGGCCAACTGCAGGGCGTTGAGAAAACGGAAGGCTCCCGCTTCACCGTCCTCCACTTCTAAGGCGATCACCGAGCCCGCGGCCTCGCACTGCTTCCGGAACACGGGGTACATCGGATCTTCCTTATCGAGCATGTCGAGGTGATACACCCGCCGGACCCTGGGATGTTCGGACAGAAAATCGCTCACGTACCGCGCGTTCTTCATTTGGGCCGTCATGCGCATCTTGAGCGTCTCCAGACTGCGCATTAGCAACCACCCCGTCCACGGCCCGGCCATGGTTCCCATGAAGGTGCGCAGGACCTTTACCTGGCCCACCAGTTCCGCGCTCCCCAGACAGGCGCCGGCAATGATGTCACTATGTCCGCCCAGGAATTTGGTGGCGGAGTAGAGTACCAGGTCGGCACCATGCTCGAGCGGGTGCTGCCATAGGGGGCCCAAAAATGTGTTGTCGACCATGACCACGGGCGGCTTGTCGCTCGGCGCCATCCCCTTGAGGATGTCGGCGATTCCTTCGATATCGACCAGAGCGTTGGTGGGGTTGGCCGGGGTTTCGATCAACCCGGCTGTGACTGGATGCCCCTCGGCACCCTCCTTGATGGCGGCTTCAACCTCTCGCGCGGGCACACCGGCTGGAAACGCCACCGGGTGGATACCGAATTCCGGAAGAATCACCCGCAGCAAGTACTCCGAGCCACCGTACAGTGGTTCACTGTGTACCACCGCGTCGCCGGGCCTGACGAAGGTCAGCAAACAGGTGGCGATGGCGGCCATCCCGCTCTCGAAAGCCGCGGCCGCCTCGGCCCCGTCCCACAGGGTCAACCGGTCTTCGAGGACTTCCAGGTCCGGGTTGTTGAGCCGGCTGTAGATGAGCCCCAGTTTCTCGTCGGGCCCCTTTTCCCTCAGCCCATAGGCAACTTCGAAGAAAGCCTTCCCTGCCTCGGCGCTCTCGAACACGAAGGTCGACGTCTGGAAAATCGGAGGCTTGATGGCACCCTCCGAGAGCTTCGGATCGTACCCGTAGCTCATCATTAGGCTTTCCGGGCGCAGCTCTCGGTCACCAATCTTCCGCTGCTTGTATTCTCGCACCATCACCTCGTGTCAGGCGTTCAACTTCAGCATGACCCAACACCGGTGAATCCGGTGTGAAGGGGTTCTGAAGGTATGCTCACAGACATGTGGACCGTCGGAGAGAATGGGAGAGCGAATCAGAGACGTTCGAGATCGTCGATGGTCTGCTTGTTGACCAGGTTCCCAGTATTGCGCGTGCCGGCCGGCTCGAACAGCAGGATATGACACTCCTCATCCGCTACCGGCCGGTGCTCCAAACCTCGCGGAACCACCACCATTTCACCCTCGCCGATCTCCTCCACGTGGTCCCGAAACTCTAGCCGGAAACTCCCTCGGAGGACCAAAAACAACTCATCTTCCTGCTCGTGGTGGTGCCAGTCGAACGTGCCCTTGATCTTGGCCAACTTGACCATCTGCCCGTTCAGCTCGGCCACGACGTGCGGGGTCCAGTGAGCGGAGAATCGCGAGAGCTTTTCGGCCAGGTTGATCGTGTGCATCGGCGGACCTCCCCGTTGGCTGCCGTGACCTCGTGTCAGGCCCCTACCGTGGCGATGCACTCGATCTCGACTCTGGCACCAAGCGCCAGACCATTGGCTCCCATGGCGCTCCGGGCCGGAAGGACGTCGAAATACGTGACGTAAATTTCATTCATGGCGCCCCACTCTCCAACGTCGTCCATCATGATGAGGCACTTCACCACTCGGTCCATCGAAGAACCGTTACGCTCGAGTATGGCACGGATGTTGTCCATGGTCTGGCGGGTCTCCGCCTGAATACCACCCTCGATCAGCGTCATGCCCGAAACCGTGCCGATTTGCCCGGAGAGGAACAGCAGATCGCCGACACGTACCGCATCGGAGAACGGAAGAGGAGACGACGGATCGGCTTTCAAATACTCAACCACTGTCTCTTGTTCCGCCTGGCAAGCCGTCAGCGCCGCCGCTGCTAAGAGGATGGAGAAAAGACGCATAGTAGAACTCGCGGTTAGAGGAATGTCACGCGCCGCCGCGCGACCCCAACCATACAGCCACCTAATCAAGGACGGCCCAGTAGACCCTACGCCCAATGCACTACGCACTACGCCCCACCCTCACACCGTCCCCTTAACTTCACTACTAGCGACCCTCCAACACCGCCCCTCCCGCTCAACCCAAAACCTCACCCAGGACGCCCAGAAATACCAATCCGACGA
>JBDHMR010000201.1:0-4199 GCA_039656035.1 Gemmatimonadota bacterium | reverse complement strand
GACCTGGTGCCGGTGCCCACACGGCTGTCGCGGCCATATGGCATAGTGATCGACGCCGACGGCCGCCCCTGGGCCACGCTGTTCGGCAGCAACATGATCGCGACCGTCGACCCAAGCACCATGACCTTACGGCAAATACAAACCCCTAACGAGGCCTCCCGGATCAGGCGAATCGTCATCACCTCGGATGGAGCTGTGTGGTACGTGGACTATCAGCAAGGAGCACTTGGGCGCTACGATCCGGCGACAGGGGATATCCGTGAGTGGCCAGCACCGAGTGCCGCCGACAGCAGGCCCTACGGCATGGCCGTCGACGACCTGGACCGTATCTGGTTCGTGGAAACTGGTCCCTCGCCCAACAGATTCGTCGGATTCGATACCCGTTCGGAAACGTTCGTAGCCGAGACGGCCATACCAAGCGGCGGAGGGTCGGTGAGACACATGGAGTACCATGCCGCGACCCAATCGGTGTGGTTCGGCACGGACACCAACATGTTGGGCCGGGCCTCGCTGCCATGAGAGCCCCCCTTCTCCCGAGCCCCAGGAAACCCGAGGGTGACCAGGCAGCGTCTAAGACGAACCCCCCGATCGTCGACGCTGCCATGAGAGCCCCCCTTCTCCCGACCCCCAAGAAGCCTGAGCGTGACCAGGCGGCGTCCAAGACGAACCCCCGGATCGTTCTCATGGAGAGCATCAGTGAGCGCGAGAGACCCTTGCGTCATAGGATGGAACAGGTCGACACCCTGAAGACGATATTGCGCGCGGCGATCTGGGTCACCGTGCTCCTGGCGACGCTGGGCGTCCTTGCCTGGCGCATGAAGATCGTCTAGCTGTGCCGCGGCACTCCGTAACTCACACTTCCCTACTCACTCCGCAGCACCGTCACCGGGTCCACCTTCGCAGCCTTGCGAGCTGGGAGGAAGCTCGCCAGTAAGCCGGCCGTTCCCAGAGTAACCACGATCCCGGCATATACACTGAGATCGCCCGCCTGAACATCGTAGAGCACGAACTGCAGCGGCCCTCCCAGGGCCATGCCACCAAGCAATCCCAGGGCCATGCCGATGGACAGCTGCACCGCACCCCGCTTGAGGACGAGAGCGATCACGTCCCGCCCGCGCGCTCCCATCGCCATGCGAACCCCCATCTCGTGTGACCGCTGGTTGACCGAGAACGCCATGACGCCGTAGAGACCCACGGCGGCCAGTATCAATGCCACCACGCCTAGGATGGTGAACAGCGATCCAAACAGGCCGAACGACCAGGTGGCATCGGTCATCACCTGCTCCATGGATCGCAAATCGTACACGGGCAGGTTGACGTCCAGGCCGTACACCTCGTCACGCATGAGGGCGCCGACCACGGATGGAACTCCGGTTGCCCGGACGGCAATGCTGACAAACGAGTTGTCGGCCTGGAACAGCGGCACGTAGATGGCGTCGGGCTGGATACTACTGCTGCCGATTCCACCCACGCCGCCGCCGATGTGCATGTCGGGCACCACTCCCACGATCGTTCGCCAGGGTCGTTCCGACTCACTCCGGCCGAACCGGACCCGGCGGCCGACGGGATCGTCCCCGCCAAAGTGACGGCGGACAAAGCTCTGATTCACGATCGCCACCGGCAGACCTTCGCGCTCGTCCCTGGTGTCGAATCCCCGTCCCTGGAGCAGGGATACGCCGAAGGTGGTGAAGAAGTCGGGTGAAACCGCGTACCGGTTGCTCACCGGATAGTCTCGATCGGCCGGGTAGTCATGGCCCTCGATTCCCAGGGACCAACGGCCGGTCCCGGCCCCGGGGAGGGCGCTGGTCAACACCACCCGCTCGACCCCGGGGCGATTCGATAGCCGGTCGGTCAGCGAACGGAAGAACCGGTGTCTGCTCTCCTGGTCGGGATAGTCAGCCTGAAACAGTCCCAGCCGCGCGGTAATGACGTTTTCGGTTGAAAATCCGAGGTCGAGATTCTTGAGGCGCACGACGCTCTTGATCATCAGGCCAGCCCCAACCAGGAGGGCGAAGGATACCGCCACTTCGCCGATGACCAAGGCGGTGCTGAACCTTCCCATACGGAATCCGGTCGCGCCGCGGCTCTCGTCCTTGAGCACGTCGTTTATGTTGGCGCCTGAAGCCTGGATGGCCGGCACCGTCCCGGCGATCAGACTGGCAACGAGCGTGATGACCAGCGTGAATAGCAGCGCGGTGAGATCGAGCTTCACGTCGATCCAGAACGGTCGCTGGATGTCGACGAGGGCGTTGTTGAACAACCGGATACTGACGGCGGCAATGACAACGCCGAGCAAGGCGCCGACAGTCGTCAGGACGAACGTCTCGGTGAGCAGTTGGGTAACGACCCTGAGCCGGCCGGCTCCCAGGGCGGTGCGGATGGCCACCTCGCGAGTGCGGACCGCGGCGCGGGCCAGCAGGAGGTTCGCCACGTTGGCGCAAGCGATGAGAAACACACCGAACACCCCGCCCAACATGGCGAAAAGCACGGCGACTATCTCCGCCGGCATGAACCTCTCAGCGAAGGGCTTAACCAACACGCCGACCCCTTCGTTAGCCTCGGGATACTCGAGCTCCAGCTGCCGGGCCACGCTGGCCAGCTGGCTGGCCGCTTCATCCCGGGATACGCCGTCCACCAGCCGGGCAAAAACATCCAGTGTTCTCCCCTCCCCCCGCGGCGTTGCATGCGGATCGAGTTGCAGCGCGATCCACACATCCTGCTCGAAGGGAAATCTGAAGCCCGGGGGAGCAACGGCGACTATAGTCATCATCTCGCCGTTGGCCCGCACGGTCCGGCCGATGATGTCGGCGCGGCCGCCGAACCGGTCCTGCCACACACCGTGGCCGATAACCACCACACGCGGACTGCCGGGTCGCTCATCGGCCTCCTCGAACCAGCGGCCGATGACCGGCGAAACTCCGAGTACGCTGAACATGTTGGCCGTTACCAACGCACCGGTGTATCGCTCGGGCCGGTCCTCGGTGCCCGCCAGATTGACGGTGATCCAATCAAACGCGGCCAGTTCCTGGAATCCCGTCTGCCGCTCGCGCCAATCAAGGAAATCGTGCACCGGGACCGCGCGGCTGGATATGGTCACCGAACCCGATGCGGCATCCTCGAACCGTTTCCCGATCGCCAAGTGGGTCAACTGTTCGGCCTTGTCGAACGGCAGCCCGCGAATGACCGACCCGTCGACGATGCTGAAAGTGGCCGCCGTGAGCCCGATACCCACGGCAAAGGCAAGCACGGCGATGATGGAAATCGTGGGGTTGTTGCGGAGCATGCGGATCCCGTAACGCAGATCCTGCAGGAGATTGCCCATCAGTAGCGGCCTCATTGCGTCGTCGTTGGAAGCGCCCTACTTACGCGACGTTGCTCGCTAATGTTTCATATCGGAACCTGAAAAGCCAATCTACTCTAGGGAATCCCCATCGGCTCTGGGACCGTAGGGATGGAACCTCCCCGCCCTCAGCCACCGGAACCCGCATGCTCGCACGCGCCATGATCCCTACGTGCCTCACACTAGCGGCACTGGTAGTCGAGCTTGCAGCGCAAACACCCGGGCAGGTGACAGCGGTGGTTGGCAACGTCTGGGCGCTCGACCATGCCTCCGCGGAAGGGACCGGCTTCGACACATCAGTTGATTTCGACCTGTTGTACCGAGCGCTGCAAGAGGGCCCAACGTACCATGCGATGGATGAGGGTATTCAGGTGCGGAGCTGGACGGATGATCGCGGAGTCGAGTTCCGCTACGCCATCATGGTTCCAGCCGGCTACGATCCCGAAAACAGCTATCCGGTCCACGTGTTCCTTCATGGTGGCATCATGCGAGCCCTACCGGAGCCCGGCAACCGGTGGTGGAGCACGAGTGACCGCCTGATCGACTCAACCAGAATTGCGGTCTTCCCCCTGGGATGGAAGGACGCGACCTGGTGGGGCCCCTACCAGGCGATCAGCCTTGCGACCATTAGCCATGACCTAAGGCGCGACTTCAACGTCGACGAGAACCGGTTTTACCTCATCGGGATTTCTGATGGCGGCACCGGGGTGTACTTCCATGCGTTTCGTGAAAGCACCATTTGGGCGGGCTTCCTGGCGTACATCGGGCATCCCGCGGTGCTGAACAATCCCCGGGCGGACACGGACGGTGACCTGTTCGTAACCAACCTGACCAATCGGCCCTTGTTCGCGGTCAACGG
>JBDHMR010000200.1:0-4206 GCA_039656035.1 Gemmatimonadota bacterium | reverse complement strand
GCCGAAGTCGGCCACCACGGCGTGGCCGCTCTCCAACATGATGTTGTCGGGCTTGATGTCGCGGTGAACGACGTCGTGGGCGTGCGCATAGCTCAACGCGTCGGCCACTTCCCGGGCGATCTGCAGCGCGTCATCGAGCGGCAACTGCTTTTCACGGGCCAGGCGTGTCTGCAACGACTCGCCTTCGACGTAGGGCATCACGTAATAGAGGAAACCGTCCGCCTCACCAGAATCGTACAGCGGCAGGATGTGGGGGTGGCGCAGGTTGGCGGTGGTGGTGATTTCCCGCAGGAACCGCTCGTGGCCCACGGCCGCCGCCAGCTCGGGCTTCAGCACCTTGACCGCCACCTTGCGCCGGTGCTTGAGGTCCTCGGCCAGGTAGACCGTGGCCATGCCGCCTTGGCCCAGCTCTCGCTCGATGGCGTAGCTGGAGGCGAGGGCGGACTTGAGGCGGTCGAGAATGGTCATAGTGCAGTGTGCGGTGAAAGCTCGCCACCAGACACCACTCCGTCAATCATCCACCAACTGCCCTCGCTGCTCCCGCTGCCCCCGCTGCCCCGCCGTCTCACCGCGGTTCCGCGGTGAGACGCGCCAACCCCGCCTTCGCCTCATCGACGGACCCTTGCAGATCGGGGTCGGCATGGCGCCACACGTCGGCCGCGAACTGATAGGCGTCGATTGCCGCTTCCCTGTTGCCCAACCGCTCGTTGACCCGGCCGCGTTCCATGATCCAGACAGGCTCGAGCCCGTGGGGAAACAGGCTGAGTCTAGGCTCGAGCAGTCGGGCCGCCTCAGCGTCATGCCCGGTTGCCGCCAGCAGTCGTACCCGGGTCAACCGTACGTACGTGCAGGTCCAGCAGAGAGAATCGGGCACTTCACGAAACAGTGAGACGGCGGCGGCCGTGTCGCCGCGCGCCAATGCTAAATAGGCCTGCGAGGCTTGCTGGGCGTATGGCGCCACCCGCTTCTCGAACGCTGTGGGATCCGCCAGAGCGTGGATGTAGTCCAGGACGGCGGCGGTGTCGCCCCGCTGGGCAAACCACCACAGAGTGGAGATTCGGTTGTTTCCCACCTCGAGCCAGTGTCGGAAGGCCACCGCCGCAGAGTCGTCGGGTATCGCGCCCAAGGCAACCAACTGCAGGATGTGGTAGCTACTGCGAAACTCGAGTTCCGCCGCCTCCCGCACCCTCCCCCGTCGCGTGAGCGAGCGGAACACCTGGCGCCGGCCTGTCTGCGGGCTGCTCCAAGGCCGGAACCCCGGACGCCCCTCGGCCAATAACCGTGATAGCCGGATGGCCACCTCGGCGGAGTCGGCCGCATCCCACAACGCGAGATAGGCAGCTGAAATAGGGTTGGCCGATGCCGTGTCGAGGAATTGTTGGGTTTCGGCGGACGCCGCTGTGATCGGATCCAGCAACAACGAAACCAGGCGCATGCCACCCGCGTGCTTGTCGGAGGACCCCATCGCCAAGTAACGGTCGATGTATGCCTGGGCCGAATCGGGCCCTTGGTAGCGGAGCGCGAACTCCACGGGGTGAATGTAGAGTGGGGCGAACGCCGAGTCGAGTTCGATGGCCCGCTTGAAGGACTCGAACGCCTGGTCGTATTCCACCCCGGTAAAGAAACCGTAGTGAGTTTCCACCTCGCCCCGCAGGTTCCACAGGCCGGGGTCGTCGGGGTAGCGGCGGGTGGCTTCCTCGGCGCTGGCGAACAACCGCCTGACCAGGGCCATGAATTCGGGGCCGACGGACCACATCGAACTCGCCGCGTTGAACTGAGAATCGATGGCGATGAGGAGCGAGTCCCGGGGCGGGAGCCCCCGGTTGAGTTCCCCGGCCCTGATGCCGTAGTAGCCCGACAGCGAGTCGAACAAGGTGGCCTGCCAGCCCCACACTGTACTGAGCCGGTTGTAGGCCAGGGCAAAACTCGAATCCAGCTCCACTGCCCGCTCATAGTAGACCCGCGCCGAATCGAACGAGGAGCTGCGGTAGTGCTGTTCGCCCTGGAGGAAGTACTTGACGGCACCCAGTGAGGGTGACGCAAACGAGGTGAGTCGCACGGAGCCGATCGGACGCGTCCGCCCCAACTCGTTCAACAGCGCCATGGTGACGGAATCGGCCACCTGGTCCATCCGGTCGCCGGCGTCGCGTACTTCGATCTCTCCGATGACAGTGCCGCTCGCTACGTCCAGCAGGCTGGCGCTCAGGCGCACCGAGTCGCCACCGGTGCCTACCAATTGGCCGAACACCGCCAGCCGGGCGCCGGTCTTACGACCCAACGCCCCAGCTGAGGACGGATCCGCCCGGCCACTCCAGCGACGGATCACCACCGTGGGCGACACTGTCCTGAGCGGGCCCGCGCCATCCAAGTTGCGCGACAACACGTCCACCAGTCCTTCGCGCCACAGATCGAGGTCGTTTCCCAGCACGTCGAACGGCGCTACTGCAACGAGGTTGTCGTCAAGTTCCGCTGCGCTCGAGCCGCGCCCCAACACGACTACCACCACTGCCACTACCATCAGGGCAACGACCACAACCGCCACCCATCGCGTCTTCCGCATGCCCCCCGAAACCGGACGCATTTCCGTCGGGGTGAGTCCGCCGCTCGGCGTCGACGCTGCCTCCAACAGCGGGAGCATCTCTCCAGCGCTCTGCCATCGGTCGGCGGGAAGCTTGGCCAGGGAGCGCATGATGGCGTCTGCCAGGCCGGGAGGAACATCGGCCCGATGGTCGGTCACTGGACGCGGGATCTCGGTCACGTGCGCCGCCAGCACCTGCTGTGGCGACACGCCCACGAATGGGGGCCGTCCCGCCACCAATTCATAGCCCATGGTGCCGACGGCATAAATGTCGGCTCGGTGGTCCACGTTGGGATCCGCGGCGGCCTGCTCCGGCGCCATGTACGCAGGCGTGCCGATGGCCATCCCGGTGGTGGTGATCGACTGGACCCCGGTGGCGTCGCTGACCGCCTTGGCCACGCCAAAGTCCATGATCTCGGCGTGGCCGCTCGACAGCAGGACGTTGTCGGGTTTGATGTCACGGTGAACGACACCTTGCCCGTGGGCGTAGGCCAGAGCGTCGGCTACTTCCCGCAGAATACGGGCAGCTTCGGGGATCGGGAGTGCACCCTCGCGGTCCATCTTCTCACGCAACGACTCGCCCTCGATGTAGGGCATGACGTAGTACAGCAGGCCGTCGGCTTCGCCGGAGTCGATTAACGTCAGGATGTGGGGGTGTTCCAACCGAGCGGCGATGCGAATCTCACGTACGAACCGATCGACCCCCAAATTGGCCGCCAGCTCTGGGCGCAACACCTTGAGAGCTACGTCGCGATCGTGCTTGAGGTCACGCGCCTGGTAGACGAACGCCATACCGCCAGCGCCGCGCTGCTGGACGATGTGGTAGCGGCCCTCGAGGGCCGTGTTGAGACGTTGCTTGATATCGGGCACCGGGCGCCTTGTGGAGGGGACACCCTAGAATATGAGGAACCCCAGTGCCGGCGCCAGTGTGCCGGGGGATGGTGCGGTGTGCGGAGCCTGGGCCAAGGCCCAAGTCTCACACACTCCAAAGCAAAAGGCCCACGCATGGCGCGAGCCCTCGCTCTGTATCGGTCCGTCTGACCGCCTTACCGACCTACCGCCCTACCGCCTTCCAATCAAGCATCGCTCCCCGCAAACTCCACCGTCGGCTCAACGCCGCAACCGTTGAAAGTGATCTGCACCACGCCCGCGCCGTCGCTGCTGGAGGCCGACAAGCGCAGCACGCCGGCCACGATGCTGCCCTCACCGCTCTCTGGGTTGAGGCACCCCGCGTCGTACGACAGCGTCTGGACCGTCTCGATCATGAGCACGAAGAACCCCTCGGGGCTCTGCGCCGAGAAGGTGCCGTTCCATTCGACATCACCGTTGGGAAGGTCCTGGTTGAAGTCGATGGTGGCGCCGCCGGTGGCCGTGAAGTTGAGGCTGGCCTCGTTGCTGAACCCTGCTTGCTGCCCGCCCGTTTGGATGAACACACTCAGGTCTTCGTCCAGCGTGAGCGATGTCGGTTGGCCGCGAAGCGACCGCGTGCCGTCGTAGATCAAACCGAAAAGCGCCTCGGTGTTCCCGTCTTCGAACTGGGCAAACGTCACCTCGTTGAACGCCACATCTGCGCCGATCGTCACCGACGCGGGATCGGAGACGCGAATGCTCCCAGTGACAATCATCGT
>JBDHMR010000199.1:0-4251 GCA_039656035.1 Gemmatimonadota bacterium | reverse complement strand
GGCCCAGCGGTAATCTTCGGAGATGGTCACCTGGTTTTCGCCGACGCGGGTCACCATCTGGGGCCGGTGGAGGTATTCGGGAAGCGTTATGGGACCCAGGCCGAGGGTGACGTCTCCGGGGGCGGTTCGAGCCGTGTCTACCGGGGCCGCCAATACGTAGAACTGTGAACGATCGTCCTTGGGCGAAAGGCAGCCAGTGGTGAGCACGGCGAAGCCGAGCAGGGCGAGAGCAGCAGCGGGATAGGCGCGCATCAGTCCTTCTCCTCGGGCTTCCCTCGGAGGAGGGAGCTGGGATTGCGTTGCAAGTATTCGGTGAGCTGGGACGTGGCCCTGGCGGAAGCGGCCACTTCCCGCAGCAGGATCGCCAACTGGACGGCCATCGGCGATTCGGGGTCGAGCAGGTTACGAACAGAGACAAACGTTTCCTCGGCCGCCTTGAGGGTGGCCTCGGCCTGATCTGATGTCTTGATGATGGACGCGCGGAAGGGCACGACGGTGGTATCCAACTCCACGGCCAAGTCGGCGTAGCGCGCCAAGGTCGTTTCCATCTGATCCACCACGCCCGGCAGCTTGCGCATTGCCTGACGGATCTCCGGCGTTGAAATGACCATCTGGAGGCTGTCAAACGTGTGCTTGATCGACAGCACCGTCTCCGCCAATTCCAGATCTCCTATGTCACCGAGCACCTTGCGCAAGTCGTCTTGAATGGCCGCGAGGTTGAGACCGGTGGTGACAGTGGGGATTTCAGGGTAGGGCACAGCGGGGTCGTTTACTCGGTTGTCGGGTGCGTCGGGAACGACGTTCAGCTCGATGTAGCGGCGCCCCGTGACGATGCTCTCGACCTTCAGTTCGGCTCGTAGCCCCAGGTCGACCAGAACCTCCAGGGAATCCGGATTGCTGATACGGTCCCTGCTTGCCCCGCGTTGGGCCAGACGGGGGTGGTCGATATAGAAGATCCCAGGAATCCCCGGCCCACCCGCCACGTCGTCACGCTCCGTCACGCCGGCGATGTCGATGCGGACTTCCCGGACGGCGCCGATTTCGACGCCGCGGTACTTGACCGGAGCTCCAGTGTTGAGGCCGCTGACGTTGCCGTCGAAGAACACGATCAAGTCGGTAGTCTTGGCGAAGAACTGTCCGGACGTGAACAACACGATGCCGACCACCAAGAGGGCGATGGCCGCCAGGACGAATGCTCCGACGAGTTTGGGACTGGCTTTAGCCATTGGGCTCCCCCCGGTTCAGGAAGCGCCTGACAGTAGGATTGTCCGAGTGGTCCCGGAGTTCGGTGGGTGGGCCGCTGGCGATCATGGTTCGGCTCTCGGCATCGAGGAAGATGCTGTTGGTGCCGATGGCAAAAATGCTCGGCAATTCATGGGTGACCATCACAATCGTTGTGTTGAGACTGTCGCGCAACTCGACGATGAGTTCGTCCAGCAATCTGGAACTGATCGGGTCCAGGCCCGCGGACGGCTCGTCGATGAACAGGATGTACGGGTCCAGGGCCATGGCCCTGGCCAACCCGGCCCGCTTCCGCATGCCACCGCTGATGTCCGATGGGTAGTAGTCCTCGAATCCACCAAGGCCCACCAGCGCGAGCTTCACGGCTGCCACTTCTCGAATGGTCTTGGGCGAGAGGTCGGTGAATTCTCCCAACGGTAGCCCGATGTTCTCGGCCAACGTCATGGAACTCCACAGGGCGCCCCCCTGATACAGGACGCCGAAGCGGCGCAACATCTCGTCGCGCTCTTCCTGGGAGGCGGCCGTAAAATCCTGGTCGCCGTAGAGAATCCGGCCTGCCGCCGGGTTCAGCAGGCCCACCAAGTGCCGCATGAGCGTGCTCTTGCCGCAACCACTGCCGCCCATGACCACGAAGATGTCGCCGGCGTGTACCTCGAATGAGAGGTCACGCTGGAGCACAAAATCTCCGAAGGCCATGGTCAGGTTCTCGACCGAGATGACGGGAGCCCCGTTGGACGCAGCCGTCATGGGCTGTTCCCTCCACACCGGTGTGCGGCTATTGGCATGAGCCTACCACCCCAGCAGATAGAAGACGAAGGAGAACACGCCGGCCGCCGCGATGATCCACACCACGCCGGTCACCACCGCTGAGGTAGCGGCACTGCCGACCGCTCCGGCGCTGCGGCCCGATTGCATGCCACGCATGCCCCCGGCAATGGCGATCAGCGTCCCATAGACAGCGCCCTTGAACAGTCCGCCGAGAAGGTGTGTCACGCTGATGGCGTTGACCGACTGCTGGAAGTAGGCGGTGATCGACAGGTCCAGCATGCCGACGCCCACCAGCAACCCTCCTATCATGCCAGTGGCGTCGGCAAACAAGGTGAGCAACGGCATCATGAGCACCAGGGCCACCATCCGCGGCAGCACCAGGAACTCCATGGGATCGATGCCCATGGTGGCGAGGGCGTCGATCTCCTCGTTCACCTTCATTGTACCCAACTGCGCGGCGTAGGCGGCGCCGCTGCGGCCGGCCATGACGATAGCGGTGATCAATGCCCCCATGTCGCGCACCATGGCGATGCCCACCAGGTCCGCCACGTAGATGGCCGCGCCGAACTGCTGCAGCTGGATGGCGCTGACGAACGCCAGGATAAGCCCCAGGAGGAACGACACCAGCGCCACGATGGCCAGAGCTTCGATGCCGGCCTGCTGGAGGAGAAGCAGCAGGTCAGACCGCCGGTAGCGTGCCTTGCCACGAATGAACTTCCACATGGCGAGGACGGATTGTCCCAGAAACTCGAGCGTTTCTGAGGCGGAGGCCGTTGCCGATAGGGTGGTCAGTCCAATCCAGTCGACTACGCCATACTGCTGTTCGTCGCTTCGGGCGTCGGCCTTCTCGGGTACTGCCTCGGCCAACCGGAGGAGGCGCTGGAGCCCTGCCGGCAGCCCGGACGGGTCCACTGGTACGGACGCGTTCCGGGCGGTTCCGGAGAGCTGGAGGACGAAGGAGAGGGCTCCCGTGTCCCACTCATTCAGTGCCGTGGTGTCGAAGGCCAGGCGACTGACGCCTGTGCCCAGCTGGTCGAACAGGGCATCTGGGGAGGGGAGGTCACCGCTGAGCAGCCAGTCGCCGCCCATGGTCACGACCATGGTCCCGTCATCGTGGCGGGCGGCGGTCAAGTCGGCGGTAGTGGCTAGTAGGCTACTGGTCACTGGGCTCGCAGGATCTGAGGAGGCGGCTGAGGCGCTTGAGTAGGCAGGGCGTTGGCCCCACATTGGCCGGAAATGTACCGCCGTGTTGAAAGGAGGCAATAGGACATGGCGACCGGTCCTGCCGCTTCCAACTCAAAGCAACTCTTCCGTTTGGCCCCCGCAACGGCTATCTCTAGCACCCGGCTCAACCAACAGAAACGCTTGGATTTCACGCTGAAGCCGTGGGTGGAGATGTATGGCGGCTCCAGATACGATAAACGGGCGCGGTGCGGGCATGTTCCAGCAGTTCTTCCGCTGGGAAGCCGCCGGTGGCGTGGTGCTGTTGTTCTGTGCCGTGGCCGGGCTGATATGGGCCAATTCCCCTTGGGCCGACAGCTATTTCGCCCTCAGCAAGACCTATATCGGCGTCTCCTGGGGCGACCAGACCTTCAAGCTGTCGCTGAGCCACTGGATCGCCGACGGGTTGATGGTGATCTTCTTCTTCGTGGTCGGGCTGGAGATCAAGCGCGAGCTGATAGTAGGCGAACTCTCGTCCTTCAAGCAGGCCATCCTCCCCGTCAGCGCGGCCGTCGGCGGGATGATCGTGCCAGCCATGTTTTACGCGGTGCTCACCTTCGGTGGGGAAGGGTCCCACGGCTGGGGCATTCCCATGGCGACGGACATCGCCTTTGCCCTGGGTATTCTGGCGCTGTTCGGCAGCAGAGCTCCCATCAGCCTGAAGATATTCCTCACGGCCTTGGCCATCGCCGACGATCTAGGCGCTATCACAGTGATCGCCCTGTTCTACACGGAGTCAGTGTCCTTTGTGGCGCTCGGTGTGGCGGCGGCCTTGTTGGTCTCCATCGTCTTGGCCGGACGACGCGGCATCCGCAGCACCCCGGTGTACCTCCTGTTGGCGACAGGGGTGTGGGCGGCCATTCTCGTCTCCGGGATTCACGCGACCATTGCCGGCGTCTTGCTGGCCATGGTGGTGCCGGTCAAGGCCGCGCTGGACCCCCGCGCGTTCCTGAGTCGTTCCCGCAAGCGACTGGCAGAACTCGAAGACGCCGGATTAACCCGGGACAGCATGGTGTCGAA
>JBDHMR010000198.1:0-4254 GCA_039656035.1 Gemmatimonadota bacterium | reverse complement strand
AGAGGTTCCATACGCTGCGCAAGCGGGTCAAGGACCTGGGTTACCAGATGGACTTCATGGGCCGGCGGGTTGCCGCCTCCGGCAAGCGGCTCCGGCGAAGGGCAGATCGGCTTGGCGAGCTATTGGGGTGGCACCACGACCTGTGGGTATTCGAGGACCGGGTGGCCGCGATGGACGGAATATCCACCGTGGTACGCGATTCATGGGAGCGGATAATTGAGACCGAGGGGAGGCCCCTCGAGCAACGCGCGCTCGCGAAGGCTGACAGCCTTCGACGGGCCTTGGCCAGGAAAGTTGGTGAGCCGAAGCCCGGCCAGCAGGGCTAGGCAGTTGGCAGGCCGTCGCCGCCCTCGAACAGGTACTGCTCCATGCTGGTAAAGAGGAACCCCTTCGCCTTGGGGTCCTGCACGTTCAAGGCGTAGTGGTTGATGAGGGCCTGCTGGTGTTTGAGCCATTCGCTCCAACAATCACCGCAAATCTCCTGAAAAACCTTGAGACCGAGGTCGTTGGGGAACGGACGGAACGGCATCTGGTTGTTGGTCCGGCTGCAGCGGACACAGGTTACGGTTGGCATGCCGCAAAGATAGTCCACCGCTTGTCCGGCCCGGTAGCCGTCAGGCTGTACCGCGCTTGAGGGCCCGCACTCCGCTGGCGGTTCCCATACCTGCGCCTATCCCGAAAATGACCGCCATCGTTGCCGTGATGATCGGGAGAATGGCGAATGGCCACGCCAGGCCGGCCGCGAGGACACCCACGGTCAGGGGCGCCAGGGGCGCGTAGATCGCGTCCACGAACCGCAGGCGGCGCCGAACGAATGTCTTGGCTACGACGAACCCTAGCATGGACACGGCGGTGATGATCATCATGTTGATTACAAACGACATAGATACTCCCAGAAGCGATTTCGTGTTGCATTACGCAACGTAAACTCCGAAAGATTCAATTACCCAAGATCCCCTCGAGTCCTACCAGCGAACGACAGCTGATCCCCAAAGAAACCCCGAACCAAACGCTGTCAGCACTACGATGTCGCCCGCGGAGATGCGGCCTTGGCGGACGCATTCGTCGAGCGCGATGGGAATGGTAGCGGCAGTGGTGTTGCCGTATCGCTGAATGTTGTTGTAGATCTGGTCGTCCCGCAGGCCAAGCCTTCGCTGGACCATGTCGGAGATGCGCAGGTTCGCTTGATGGGGGATGACCAGGGCAACGTCCTTCAGCTCCAGGCCGGCCTTGTCGAGGGCTGCCAAGGTCGACGACGGCATCAGTTCCACCGCGTGACGGAACACTTCCTTGCCGTTCATTTGCAGCAAGTGCTTCCCGGCGGCTACGTCTTCCTGGCTGATCCGCGGGTGATTCTTGGATGACGGGCTTTCGACCCAGAGGTGCTGTGCCTGGCTGCCATCCGAATGGAGGTCGAACGCCAGGAGGCCATGACTGTCGGTGTCGTCTGCCTCGAGGACGACCGCCCCGGCGCCATCGGCAAAAATGACCGACGTGTCGCGTCCCCTCGTGGATATGTCCATCCCGGTCGACTGGATCTCCTGGCCGATTACCAGGATGCAGCGATAGTTGCCCGCCCGAATCCAGGCGTCCGCTACCGAAAGCGCATAGACGAAGCCGCTGCACTGGGTTCTGATGTCGATGGCTGGAATCGTGCCCGCGCCCAGCTCGTGTTGCAGCACGGTGCCGTTTCCGGGGGCGAACTGGTCGGGCGTGCTGGTGGCGAACACGATGGCGTCGAGATCTTCAGCCGTTTTGCCTGCAGCATCCAATGCGTTCATGGACGCCTTGCGCGCCATTTCGACACCGGTCTCGCCCTCGGTGGCCCAATGGCGCTGCTCGATGCCCGTGCGCGTCCTGATCCATTCGTCGGAGGTGTCCATGAACGCCGCAAGGTCGTCGTTGGTCACCACTCGATCAGGCACGTGGAAACCCGTTCCGGTGACACGTGCCATGGTCATGGTCGATCCCTCGTCACTACAGGATGAGGACTGGCGCTCCGGCTAGTTTGGCGGCGGAGAGGACTATTCGTACCGCAGGGCTTCGATTGGGTCCAGCATCGCCGCGCGGCGGGCTGGCAACAGGCCAAAGAAGACCCCGATGGCGCCACTGAAGCAGAAAGCCACCAACGCGGCCCCAGGAGATACCAGGGTGTTCCACCCGGCAAAATGGGCCAGGCCCACGGCGGCTCCGGCTCCGAGCAGCACACCGATGAAGCCGCCCAGTAGGCAGAGGACCAGCGCTTCGACCAGGAATTGCGACAAGATGTTTCTTCGCGTGGCGCCGAGCGCCTTGCGGACGCCGATCTCCCGGGTGCGCTCGGTCACCGACACCAACATGATGTTCATGATGCCGATTCCGCCCACCAGAAGGCTCACGCCGGCGATGCTTGCCAACAGGTAGGTGAACACCTCGGTGGCCTCTTGCCGGGTGGCCAGAATCTCCTGGCGTCCCCGGATGCGGAAGTCATTGGCGCCGCCCGGGGGAATCTTGTGCTCGCGCCGGAGGATCCGTTCGATGTCGACCATCCCCTGCTCCAGGGGAACGCCCTCGGCAACCTCGACACTGATGGACCGAAGCCGGTCACTACCGAACACGCGGTACTGGGCAGTTTGTACCGGGATCAGAACCTGCTCGTCGGGATTGGAGTACGATCCTTCCGCCCCTTTCTCGGCGAGTACGCCGATCACTTCGAACGGAATGCCCCGTATGTGGACGGTCTGATTGATCAGGGCTTGAGGGTTGGCGCCCAGCATTTCCGGGACCGCGTAGGCCAGCACCGCTACGCGCTTGCGAGATTCGTCGTCTCCGGCGGTGAACATGCGGCCGTGAGCCACCGAGAAATTACGTACCTCGGGATAGTTGGGCGTGGTGCCGTTGACGTCCACGTTGATATTGGTGTTACCCAACTTGACTTGCATGGAGGAACGGATTTCAGGGACCACCGCACTGAGTTGCGTGGCGCCGCGTGTGAGCGCGTCGGCGTCTCTCGTTCGCAGACTGACGCGATTGCTGGAGGCCACTCCGTGGCTGAACGACTGGCCGGCGTAGATGCTGAGTATCCGGGCTCCCATGTTTTCGATTTGATCTTCGATGGCTCGCTGGGCGCCCGACCCCATGGCCACCATGGTAATGACGGCCCCGACGCCGATGATGATGCCCAACATCGTCAGGATTGAGCGCAGCAGGTTGGCCTTGATGGACCGCAGTGCCACGGCGAGTGTTTCTCCGAACAACATGGCGTTAACCCGCCTCAGATGTTGAAGTCATAGCTACGATGCCGGTTGGGCAACGCTGGTAAGCACCAGCACCGAGTCGGTCGCGGTCAAGCCGGCCAGTACCTCGCTGTAGTCGAGGTCGGTCAATCCGGTCTTGATGCGGACGGCCATGGGGGCACCATCCCGCAGGACGAACACCACGTAGTTACCAATCTGTGTATCAGGTACACGCTGCTCAGGGGCAGCGGGCCGTTCCTGCCCTCCGCCCCGGCCACCTCGGAATGCGGCAAATATCTGACGACCGACTTCCTGTTCCTCGTCGGTCAGCTCTTCACCTGAGCGCCGTTTGTTCATGATGGCGCGCGCCTGTTCCGCGGTAATGCCGGGAGGAAGCTCGACGGTGTTTCCGTTGCGCAGGGTGATGGTCTCGCGGTCGGGCGTCTCGGCGGCAGGGGGTGGCGTTTCCTGATCGGGCTCCCGGGGAGACCGGGCCAATTGCTCTTGTACCAGCTCGGGCGTGAGTCCCAGCACCTCCGCGGCCGATCCGACGTCACGGTCGGTCCGCAGCGCGGCATTGGGGACGCTTAGCACTCCTTCCCGACTGCCGATGCTGATCTCCACCTCTGCGTTCATGCCGGGTCGTAGCAGCCCATCGGTGTTTGGAATGCGGATGAGCACCGGGAACATGGTCACGTTTTGTTGGGTCTCGGCCATGGGCTCGATCTTCAGCACATCGCCCTCGAAGGGCTGATTGGGATACGAGGCGACCGACACCGTGGCATGGAGGCCGGGTCGGATTTTTCCGATGTCGGTCTCGTCCACCAACGTCCGGACCTGCACCAGACTCAAGTCGGCCATGGTGAGCAAGACCGTGCCACCGGACACGTCACGGGTGGGCGATGAGATGACCTGTCCCCGCTCTACGTTCTTGGCGATGATCGTGCCGCTGATCGGCGCGAGCACGTCGGTGTCGTCCATGGCGATGCGATCGTTTTCGACGGCCACCTGAGCCTGCACCAAGGCGGCCTTGGCGTTG
>JBDHMR010000197.1:0-4262 GCA_039656035.1 Gemmatimonadota bacterium | reverse complement strand
CCAGGTTTGTACCACCGCATTTCCACCGCACGACGGGTAGAGGGCGACGTCTTGTTGACATTTGATCGTAAGCGGCTGTGGCTCAGACCCGGTGCGTCTCCTACGACCATCCGGGCGGTACTGGCCGTTGAACACGATCTGGTAAAGCGCAGCAAGCCTTTCAAGGAACTGGACGGCCGGTTTGCCGATCAGGTCGTCGTGCGTCAGAGGCCGGCGTGACGGCATCGCCACAACGGCTGGTGGCGGGCCTCGATCTGGGGTCAACCAAGGTCGTTGCCGTCATTGCCGACGCGGCGGGTGACCCTCGCGACAGTTACGCCCGCATCCTGGGCATGGGGATGGCCAACAATTCCGGATTGCGCCGTGGTGTGGTGCGAGACATCGAAGAGACGACGAGGGCCATTGCCAAAGCAATGAAGGACGCCGAGCGCATGGCGGGCGTCGAGGTCGATCAGGTGTATGCCGGTGTGGCTGGTGAGCACGTGGCCGGTCGAACGTCCCACGGCGTGGTGTCGGTCACCGGCGACGAAATCCGAACGGGCGACGTGGCGCGAGTCAACGATGTCGCGTCCAACATATCGTTCGGGCGGGATCACGAGTTGTTGCACGCCATCCCACTCGACTACCTCATCGACCAGCAGGCAGGAATCAGCGATCCCATCGGCATGTCCGGCTCACGCCTCGAAGCGGAAGTCTACCTGGTGACCGTTTTGTCGAGCGTACTGCAGAATCTTGGCAAGTGCGTCGAGCGTGCCGGGTATCACGTAGGGGAGTTCGTGTTGGAGCCGTTGGCTGCTTCCAGAGCCGTTCTCACCCCGGACGAGCGTGATCTTGGCTGTGCCCTGATTGACCTCGGGGGGGGCTCGACCAACATCTCGATTTTCTCGGGTGGGAAGATCCGGCACACCGGTTCGCTGCTGTGTGCCGGGGGCCATGTAACCAGCGACATTGTCCACGGCCTGCAGGTGACCCAAGTAGACGCCGAACGCCTCAAGCAACGAAACGGCGCCGCGTTCGAGCCACTGGTGGCCGAGGACGAAGTGTTGGAATTGCCCAGCACCCCGGGCCAGGGTCCGCGAACCGCCGAACGGCGGGTGCTCGCGCACATAATGCAGGCGCGGATTCAGGAGATTCTCGAATTTGTCGCCAACGAAATTGCCCGTGCCGGGTATCAGGAACGGCTGCCTGCCGGCGTAGTTCTCACGGGCGGCGGCGCGCTCACGCCGGGTATAGTAGAATTAGGGCGGGAAGTACTCGCCATGCCGGTCAGGATCGGCAGCCGCGGGGAGCAGTTGTCGGGCTTGGCAGACAGCGTCGAATCCTCGCGGATGACCGTGGCCGCGGGACTTGTTTTGCACGGCGCCTACGAGGTAGCGTTGAGCAACTTTGCCGGGGTGGGCGGCGGCCGATCGCCGGCGGTTGAGAAGTTGTTGGGACCGGTCAAGCGGTGGCTTCAGGATTTCTTCTGATGGTACGGGCCAGAGAGGACACACTATGATGTTCGAGTTGGAGGAAGACCAGAGCGCACAGACCGCCCGCATGAAGGTGGTCGGTGTCGGTGGCGGCGGTGGAAACGCGGTAAACAGAATGATCGACGAGCGCCTCGGCGGTGTCGAGTTCATCTCCGTCAACACCGACGCGCAGGCCCTGAGTCATTCCAAGTCCGACCATCGAGTGCAGATCGGCAAGAAGCTCACGCGGGGGCTGGGAGCCGGCGCGCGTCCGGAGATCGGGCGACAGGCCATCGAAGAAAACAACGACGAAGTCCTCCACGCTATCCAGAACTCCGACCTGGTGTTCGTCACTTGCGGTATGGGCGGTGGCACCGGTACCGGTGCCGCGCCGATGGTGGCCCAGTTGGCGCGCGACATCGGCGCGCTCACCGTGGGCATCGTGACGAAGCCGTTCCTGTTCGAGGGACGCAAGCGGATGCGCCAGGCGGAAATGGGCATCGCGGAGATGCGCAAGAACGTCGATACCATGATCGTCGTGCCCAACGAGCGGTTACTGGTCGTGGTCGGGAAGGGTATCCCGTTCCAGGACGCGCTCAAGAAGGCCGACGAAGTCCTGCTGCACGCCACCCAGGGTATCGCCACGCTCATCACGTCCACCGGCATCATCAACGTCGATTTCGCCGACGTCCGCACCATCATGCAGAGCGGCGGCGCCGCCCTCATGGGCACCGGTGTTGGCCGAGGCGAGAACCGCGCCCTGGAAGCGGCACAGCAGGCCATCGCCAGTCCGCTGCTGGACAACGTGTCGATTACCGGCGCCACCGGCGTGCTCATCAACATCACCGGCGGCGAAGACCTGACGCTGGGCGAGGCCACCCAGATAAACGAGATCATCCATGATGCCGCGGGTGAGGAAGCGGAAATCATCTTCGGGTCCGCCAGCGATCCGGCCATGGAGGGTGAAGTACGGGTGACCGTGATCGCCACCGGGTTCGACAGACAGGTAACCGGTGAGGCGGCCAGCCGGAGTGCAGGCATTTTGAGCTTTCCGTCGCACCAACGGGCCACGCCGCCGGCCATGTCCCCTGGCAAACCGGAAACCCAGGGCGTATCTTCGTCGTCTGATACTGGCACGGATGTTCCAGAGATGGAAATCCCCACTTTCATTCGGCGGCAAATGGATTGACGGCACGGCGCGCATTCCTTTACACCCTGGGCCTTTGCGCCCTCGCTATCGGCGGGGGGGTATGGCTGGCGCGCCCGCGTCCGCTGCCGGTGGCACAGCCCATCGTAGTCCGTCGGGCGTTCGACACGGTGAAGGACACCCTTCGCTGGGGCGAGACGATCTCCGAACTCTTTGATAGACAAGGTGTTGCGGGGCTCGCCCTCGACCGGTTCGATGACCAGGTGGCACTCGATCCCAGGCGCCTCCGTGCCGGCATGGTGTTCACCTTCGTCCGCGAGCTGCCGGGCATCGTTCCCGTGGAAGTCAGCGTCCGGCTCGACGCGGCACGAATCGTCCGCTACCGGCATGCCGCCGATGGATGGACGGCGCTAGTGGACACCATCCGCTGGGTCCCCAACGTAGTGCGCCTCGAAGGCGCCATCGACCACTCACTGTACGTGGCGCTAGAGGGCCTGATTCCAGACTCCACCCTCGACGTCGGTGAACGGACACGTCTGGTCTGGGAACTGGCGGAGATCTATGCCTGGACCGTCGATTTCACGCGCGACATCCGGTCCGGTGACCGTTTCCAGGTACTCATTGAGCGGGACGTGTCGAGCGAGGGCGAGGTGCGCTTCGGGAGAATCCTGGCCGCGGACCTCACCATCATGGGCGAGCAGCTTCCCGCGTTCCGTTTTGTACACGACGACAATTCATTGTCGTACTACGACGACCAGGGATTGTCACTGCGCCGGGCATTCATGCGCTACCCGGTCCGCTTCCGGCGCATTTCGTCACGCTTCAGTTATGCCAGGGCTCACCCGGTACTCGGCATCACCCGAAAACATCCTGGTGTCGACTACGCAGCCGACGCCGGCACGTCCGTGCTGTCCACCGCCGACGGCGTGGTTCTCAGGGCCCAGTGGGCGGGTGGTTATGGCCGCTTGGTGGAAATTCGGCACAAGAACGGAATCACCACGCGGTACGCGCACTTGAGCCGATTCGCCAAGGGCATGCGTGCTGGAACCAAAGTGTCGCAGGGACAAACAATCGGTTACGTCGGTATGACCGGTTTGGCCAACGGACCCCACCTGCACTACGAACTTCGCCAAAACGGCCAACCACGGAATCCTTTCGCGGTCGACTTCGGCAATGGCGATCCCATCGGCGACGACGAACGGGAAGAGTTCGACGTTCGCCGGCAGCAACTGGAACAAGATCTGTACACCCCACCGCAATCGTTCGCCCAGGCCGGCGAGTAGACCCATCCGACGGGTGTTGGGCGTATGACGCTGGCCATCATCATTGGCGCGATCTTTCTCTCCGCCACAACCTATTGGGGCTTCGAACGGCTGGGACGGCTGGCGCTGCTGCCGTTCGCCGCACGCAGCATCGCCTGGGCCGGCTTGGGCCTGCTGCTCTTCAACCTGAGCTGCCCTGGTTCGGCCGGTGACACTGCTCCCCTCGTCCTGGTCGACGGCTCTCTCAGCATGCGGTCTGACACCGCAGCGTTCCGCCGCCTGATGGACTCGGCGGCTGTCGCCGGCGGTGCGTTGTTTTTTGGCGACGAGCGACCCGCCGTGGATTCCATACCCCGGGGGCGTTCCCGCATCGGCGATCGGTTGCGGGCCGCCGTGGTCACC
>JBDHMR010000196.1:0-5325 GCA_039656035.1 Gemmatimonadota bacterium | reverse complement strand
TACGACGTGGTGGGAATCGGCTCCATCATCCCCAACGTCGACAAGGTCAAACGCATGTGCCAGCTGGTGCGACGGTATCAACCGAACGCGACCATCGTGGTCGGCGGCCACGTCGCCAACATGCCGGGCCTGTCCCGCCGCATCGATGCGGACCATATCGTTCGGGGAGAAGGCGTCCGCTGGATGCGGCACTTTGTCGGAGACGACGTTACCAGGCCGATCCAGCATCCGCACATCCTGTCCTCCGTAGGGACTCGCAATATGGGCTTCGCCCTGAAGGACAAACCGGGTGATGTGGCGGCCACGCTCATTCCATCAGTAGGCTGCCCCGTCGGGTGCAACTTCTGCGCGACCTCGGCGATGTTCGGTGGCAAGGGCAAGTTCGTCAATTTCTATGAAACGGGCGACGAACTGTTCGAGGTCATGTGTGAACTCGAGACGGCCTTGAAAGTGCGTTCGTTTTTTGTGATGGACGAGAATTTCCTGCTGCACCGGAAGCGGGCACTACGGCTGCTGGACTTGATGGCGCAACACGGAAAATCCTGGGCGCTGTACGTGTTCAGCTCGGCCACGATGCTGCGCAAGTACACCATCGAGCAACTCGTGGGCCTGGGCATCTCCTGGGTATGGATGGGCATCGAGGGAGAGAACGCCGGGTACGCCAAGCTCAAGGGGACCGACACCCGTGCGCTAGTGCGATCGTTCCAGGAACACGGCATCAAGGTGCTCGGTTCGACCATCATCGGGCTGGAGAACCATACGCCTGAGAACATCGATGAGGCGATCGACTTCGCCGTGAGCCACGATACCGAGTTTCATCAGTTCATGTTGTATACCGCGGTGCCCGGCACGCCACTCTATACCGAACTAAAGGGCAAGGGTACCCTCACGGACCCCGGTGAGCGTGAGGTTGCCGACGCACATGGCCAGTCCTGGTTTAATCACCGCCACCGAAATATCCCTGCCGGCGAGGAGACGGCGTTTCTACAGCGGGCGTTCCGAATGGATTTCGAGATAAACGGGCCGAGCGTGCTCAGAGTGACCCGCACGTTGCTGCAGGCGTGGTCTGGGCCACCAAGAAGTGGTTTCGCTCAAACCCGGATCTGAAGAAGAAGGCCACCGAGATGCTGCGGGAGATCTACCGCGAGTTCGGCCTCCGGTCGCGGTTGGCAACCCCACTCGTCGGCCGGTATATCAACCGGGTGGCGAAGCGTGAAGCACGCAGGCTTCAACGTGGTTGGACGTACGAGCCGCCCACCTTTTATGAGCTCAACCCGATTGCACTGTTGGCGACCGCGGGGCTGACAAGTCAGCAAGGACCGGAGGAGTAGCCGGCGATAGACCCGAGCTCATCCCAGTTTCTCGGTTCCTACATGCCGGCCTCTGCCGTGAACTCTACCCTGAGCTTCGCAATGATCTCCCGGGTCTCGGCTATGCGAGCGTCGAGTCCCTCCCGATACCGCCAGGCAAGTTCGTTGAGCGTCTCGTTCGGTTGGGCGATCTCGCTCTCCAGCTCATCGAGATACTGTTCGCTCAGGTCCAGATAGCCGAGTGCCGTCTCCGGATTGTGGAAC
This sequence comes from Gemmatimonadota bacterium, assembly GCA_039656035.1. Taxonomy (GTDB): domain Bacteria; phylum Gemmatimonadota; class Gemmatimonadetes; order Gemmatimonadales; family GWC2-71-9; genus N074bin45. The sequence continues at coordinate 3,751 of JBDHMR010000196.1, read as the reverse complement.
CCGGAGCCATCCACCGTGACATAGACCGGCGTCGTATGCGCCACCTGCGGATCCTCGGCCTGTGCCCGGGCGGCGATCCATACGCCATGCTCAACCGGCAGCTCCATCTCAATGACGAGCTCATCGGTCCTCTGCCCGGGCTCATCCGGTGTGACACGCCTGATGATCTCCCCGTGGACGACGATCTCCAGGTTGCTTAGTGGTACCTGCTTCGAGTGTCCCCACGCTCGAGCCGTGATGGACAGCATGGACCCACGTGTCACGTCTAACTCATCACCGGGGATCACGCCATTCACCTTCAGGTCGATGATGGGGCCGTTGCTGACGAACGTGTGGCCGGCGTGGAAGCTCGCGCGCCAGTTGTCGAAGGTGAAGTCGTCCCCGACGTAGGTGTAGAACCGGGTCTCCCCGATCTGAGTGGCCCAGGGAAAATCCGAGCCGGCTGTCGCAGTCAGTTTGAAGCCTAGGTCGAGGAAGTGGTAGAAATGCTCAGTGTTCATCGAACCAAACTGGAGGATTTCCAGAAAGTCCACCTTGTTCCTGAGGACATCCAGCGTCATGCCCCGGTAACCGTGGAAACCCACCGCCTTATGCGCGTACCCGGTCAGGCCGCCCAGCTCGTGGACGCGGTCGAAGACTCGATCGTAGTAGTAGTAATCACTCCGGAACCGAACGAAAGCGTCTGCGCCGAGCGAAATGGTGTGCCCGACCTCGTGGGTGCGCGGCTCTTCCTGCCCGGCGGTCAAGAAATAGTCCTCCACCTGGTATACGCCGTCTCGGCCCCACGCGTATTGGGCAAAATAGGTCGCCCAGAAGTCACCCATCTGCAACAGCGCGCCGACGTGAATGTCCTCGGCCGATATCCACTTGATAAGCAGCGGGTTTTCTCGTGGCGACCGCCGGATGTGGATGTGATCATCTGCCGAGAACCAGCCTCGCTCCGGCATGTCGATCCACCGGTCCAGCCGGAACGTCTGCGACAGGTCGCCGCCGGGCACTAGGCTGAGCTCCTGCTGCTGCCGCAGATACTCGTAACCTTTGGATATCGACAGGTGGTAGCTGCCCGGTCGGAGCTCCACTTCGAAGGTACCGTCCACATAGAACGCACTGTCTCGCTGAAAGCCGTATCCCACCGCCCGGTCGTTGGGTCCCCACATGATCCCAATCGCGGCCTCTGGCAGCGGAGCACTCGCGCCGTTCGCATCCGTGAGACGCACCCGAACGGGGGTCGGCTCGCCCGTAGCTCCGTCGACGATGGTGGCGGAGAACCGGCTCGGGGTGTAAAGCGTCGGAGCCCCCCACAGCGCGACCGTGCCTACACGATCCGCCTCCGCCTCGAGCGTCAGGCCGACCGTCTGTCCCGCCAGGTGGGACAGGTCCAACGACTGCGGCATCCAGCGTGTCCGGTCCGCCCAGGACTCCTCGAGCAGCGTCTCGGTCGGGCCGCCATCCGGTGTGGCAGTGACCCGGAAGGTGACGGGGACATCGCCCCGCAACACACCAAGGGCCATATCGAGGCGGCCCGCATCGGGCACGCGGAGCCGGTATTCGACGCGGCCCGGTGCCCGGATGTAGAGCGACTGGAGATGCGTCTCGCCAACGGTTTGTACGCCTACGGCGGCCTCGGCGAACGGGGTTTCCTTGGGGACGAGCCGCACCGACAGGATCTCGATGCTGCCTGGACCCCGGGCAGTGAACCAGAAGCCGAGCTCCTGCCACTGGTCCATCCCTTCCCGCAGCGGCCTGTCGGCGCGCAGCCGGTAGGTCTGTACCGAGCCGTCACTAATCACGTCTGCGTTGTCCCCGCCCAGCTGAAACATCCCCTGATTGGATGCTGAATCGCGCTGCAGATTGAACATGACACCCATCTGATAGACGGGGTCTGACGTTCGAGCCCGCACCACCACGTGACCCCATTCCCCGCGTTTCAAATCGGGCAAGGCGACGTATATATCTCCGTGCACCCCGTTAGAACGCGGATCGCGGTTGGCCTCACTCAAGGTGAGGCGCAGCACGCCATCGTTCTGGGTCAGTTGGGGCGGTGGAATGGATGGATTCCGATGCTCCAGTGCCCGCCAGTCCGGTTGGGCTTCGTCGAAGCGCCACTCGATGGGTTGCGGGATGTCGGCCGCCACCACGGAGCCCTCGACAGTTGCGGCCTCGAGGTGGTCTTCGAGGTGAAGGGGGTTCTCGGCGGGCAGCGGCTCCTGGCCGGAGGCCGAAGCGGCCAAGGCAAGACCAGCCACGAGGGTGAGCACAGACACTGTCCACCGGATGCGGGCGAGCACGTTGAGATGGGGGCGGCGCATGTTTCCCTCCGGGCGCGGGGGCACCGGTGGGCCATGGAGGTCGCATCGTCGGGCTGGCGTCCTTGGGGGGCGTCTGTCAGGCGGTGGGGCCGGGACTGCCACCGGCACAGAATCGAGCTATGGTGTCCCGATTATGAAGGTGAATCACTGAGTGCGCAAGCTTGGCGCGACACAGCGTTTTCTCGCCCTTCGTAGGAGCACTGCTGGCCCAGGTCGAGCCCTTGGCAGCGCAGCGTACAGCAATTTCCTGATGAGTCCTTCACAGACATTTCACCTTTTCTAGCAGGGTTCCCGAGCAAATTGCGACAGCCGAGTGTTCGGCTGGTCTATTCTTCTTGCCGGAGATTTGAAGACATGTTCTCGAAACGCGTCGTTCTATTCGCGGTCGTCATCGCCAGTGGTCTCGTGGCCGCGTGTGCCACAGAGGATACCGAGCCCCTGATGCTCACGGCCCAAGGCCTGTTCGAGCCGATACCCGACCGCCCGCCGGTCATCGAAGGCATTTCCGGCACCGCCCAGCAGGTCGAACTGGGAACGATGTTGTACTTCGAGCCCCGGCTTTCCCGTAGCCACAACCTCAGTTGCAACACCTGTCACCTGATCGGGCTCGGCGGAGTGGACGTGGGAGTGACATCGCTCGGACACGAGTGGCAACGAGGGGGCCGCAACGCCCCGACGGTATTGAACGCCGTGTACAACCTGGCTCAATTCTGGGACGGTCGTGCCGCGGACCTGGAAGAACAGGCCGGTGGGCCCATCCAGAACCCCATAGAAATGGCCATCACCGCCGAACACGCGGTGGAGCAGTTGAAGGGCATTCCGGGCTACGTCAACAAGTTCAATCAGGTGTACCCAGAGGCAACCGATCTGGTCACCTTCGACAACCTCATCAAGGCAATTGCGGCATTCGAAGCCACGTTGATCACACCAAACGCGCCGTTCGACCTCTATCTGAAAGGAAATGCCCGGGCGCTGACGGCCGAACAGAAGGAAGGACTCCAACTGTTCATCAACAAGGGTTGTGCCGGATGCCACGCAGGTATCAACGTCGGGGGCGCCTCCTACTCGCCGTTCGGCCTGGTGGAAAAACCGGAAGCTGACATCCTGCCGCCTGAGGACAAGGGACGCTTCGAGGTGACCAGGACAGAAAACGACGAGTACGTGTTCAAGGTGCCGTCGCTCCGCAACATCGAATTGACCGCGCCCTACTTCCACTCGGGCAAGGTGTGGGACCTCAGAGAATCGGTCACCATCATGGGTGCCAGCCAGCTCGGAGTTACGCTGAGCGATGACGAAGTGGACAAGATCGTGACGTTTCTGTTGTCCCTCACGGGCGATCAACCGGAGGTGATGTTCCCGATCTTGCCACCGAGCGTGGCCTCGACGCCTCGGCCAGAGCAGTAAGCCGGGGGTCATCGGCCAGATCAACGGAGAACGGTGAA
>JBDHMR010000195.1:0-4283 GCA_039656035.1 Gemmatimonadota bacterium | reverse complement strand
ACCGGCAAGGAAACCCGCTGTCTGGTCCTCGGTCACCTGCAGCGTGGCGGAGCGCCCACCAGCTTCGACCGGCTCCTGGGCCTCCGCTTCGGCACCGCTGCCGTCAGAGCCGTGGCCGATGGCGCCCTCGGCACGATGGTGTGCTACGACCCGCCCCATATTGGACGGGTGTCTTTGGCGGAAGTCGTCGGCAAGGCCAAGCTGGTCCCTCTCGATTGCGACACGGTTCAAACCGCTCGCCAACTTGGCATCAGTCTGGGAGACTGACCGCGCCCCAATCCGCCTTCACCGGCAGTGCATCCACCTCACGCTCAGGCCACAGAAACCTGTGGAGCAGGTGATAGCCGAAGTCGGTCAGCACCGACTCGGGATGAAACTGGATTCCCCACACAGAACATGTCCGGTGGCGAATGGCCATGATCTCCCCGTCTTCGGCCGTGGCGGTCACCTCCACCTCGTCGGGTACGGAAGCCGGATCCACCACCAACGAGTGGTACCGGGCCGCCAGGAACGGATTGGGCATCCCGGTGAACAAGCCCGCACCGTCGTGCCTGATGTTCGACGTCTTCCCGTGCCTGGGCTCTTTGGCCCGGGTGATACGCATGCCGTACGCGCTACCGATACACTGGTGACCCAGGCATACACCGAGAATGGGAATGTGACCGGCCAGCCGACGGACCACGTCGACCGACACGCCGGCTTCCGCCGGAGTGCATGGTCCCGGAGAGATAATTATGTGACTGGGGGACGACCGGGTGATATCGGCCGTCGTGATCGCGTCGTTCCTGACCACGGTCGTCTGTTCCCCAAGTTCGGTGACGTACCGGGCGAGGTTGTAGACGAACGAATCGTAGTTGTCGATCAACAATATCATGTGATGGACGCTTCGGGCACGGCGCCCGACGACAGGACTTGAATGAACGCCTGCGCCTTGTCGAGCGTCTCCTGGTACTCGGCGTCGGGGTCCGAATCGGCCACGATGCCGCCGCCGGCGTTGAAGTACAGTTTCCCGTCCTCGGCGATGGCCGTCCGAATGGCAATGCTGGTGTCCATGGTCCCGTTGAACCCGATATACCCGATAGCACCGCAGTAGACGCTCCGCGCCGTGGGCTCCAATTCGGCGATGATCTCCATCGCCCGTACCTTGGGCGCGCCGGTAATCGACCCGCCGGGAAATGCCGCCGCCAGCAGGCTCAGGGCGTCTTCGCCTGGGTTCAGCCGGCCCTCTACCACCGAGACGAGGTGGTGGACCGTTGGGTGGCTTTCCAGCGAGCACAGGGACGGCACGTGGATGGATCCGGCCCGGCACACCCGGGACAGGTCGTTCCGGAGCAGGTCCACGATCATCACGTTCTCCGCCCGATCCTTGTCGCTCGACAGGAGTTCCTGCTCTAGCCGGGCGTCGTCCGCCGGATCGGCGCCGCGGGGCCGGGTTCCTTTGATGGGCCGAGTTTCGACCGAGCCGTCCTCTTCCAGCCTTAGGAATCGCTCGGGAGACACACTCAGCACCGCGGTGCCTTCGATCTCGAAGTACGCCGCAAACGGTGCCGGGTTCCGGCTCCTCAGCCTGGTGTACAGTTCGAAGGGAGGGCACGGCAGCGGGGCGGTAAACCGTTGCGACAGGTTGGCCTGGAAAATGTCGCCGGCGAGGATGTAGTCTCGCACGCGGGTAACGGCCGCGCGGTAAGCGTCGGGTGAAAACGTCGAAACCACACCCCCGGGTTCTGTCGAGTCTCCATCAACCTTTTGTGGGAGGCTCGGTGCCATGTCGCTAACTGACGTGGCTCCCTCCAGTAACTTCTTGACCTGGCGTAGCCTCGTCTCTGCTAGACGCCGGCGCTCCTGTCCCACGGCCGGAACACCCGTGGAGATGAGCCAGGCCTCCGCCGTATCGTGGTCCCAGGCGATGACCCAATCGTACAGTGCCAGGACCACGTCAGGCAGCGATCGGTCGCGTCGGTGCGGCGCGGGGACACGCTCGAGGGCTCCGGCAAATTCGTAACCCAGGTAACCTGCCAGGCCACCTTGAAACGGTGGCAGTCCTGGAATTAGGTCGTTGCTGAATGGCCGCATGAGTTCGCGGCCCGCGGTGAGCGCGTTACCGTCTACCGGCACCCATTCGGCGTTGCCGGAATGTGGTCGGGAGATTTCGGTTCGCGCGCCGAATCCCCTGATGACGATCGAAGGGTCGGCAGTTACATAGGAGTATCGAGCGTGGGGATTCCCCGTGGCGGCGCTGTCCAGCCACAGTGGAAAGGGGAGGCTCCGGATCCTGGTGGCGCAGTCCTGTGGGTTGACAACTTCGGTGAGCCGTTCGACCAGTGGCAACGCGGCGATGCTCAGCCTCCCTGGACGAAGGGCCGAGTCGTCCCGCGCAACGGTGTGTCGGCCCCGGGCTTCCACAGCACCACATCGTCGATCTTCCGGGCCATGGCGAGATCAAAATCGGTAACTCCGCCCGCACTGTGAGTGCTGAGGCTGACGACCACTTTGCCCCAGGTCACCATCAGGTCCGGATGGTGATCCGCCGCTTCACACACGAAACCGATCGCGTTGACCAACATGAGCGTAGTAGGCCATCCGTCGGTGTGGTATTCCTGATAAATCAGACCGTCCCCGAACGACCAACCCGGAAGCGCTGTCAGCTTCTCGGCGATGGTTTCCGCATTGTAGGTCGGAACTTGTTCAGTCACGATCGGCCTCCGTCATCCTGTTGGTGAAACACTGGGGATCGAGGCACGGCCCGCAGACGTGGTGCTGGGTGCGGTCTCGATGGCTGACCCCAACACGGTACGATAGCTGGCCGACTGACCCGGGCTCTCCTCGACCTCGATCTCCAGTTCCGCCAAGTGGTCGAAACCGCGCTGCTCGATCTCGGCGCGCATCGTCGTAGCGAAATATTCGGCCAGCATTTCGGCGGTGGTGTTGGTCACCGGCAGGAGAGCGCAATCAGAACGGGGGAACTGGTAGCGCGGTGCTCCCAGGTAGATCACCGTCAGCCGGTCGCCTGATTCTTCCAACGTCAGTTTGGGGCTGGCCGTCGGCAGCAGCACCTTGTGGTCGATGGCGTCGACCATCGGCCGAAGGATCTCCTTCAGCAAAGCGAAGTCGAGCACGAACTGGCACTCCGGATCAACCTCGCCGGTTACGGTGACTCCCACTCGGTAGTTGTGGCCGTGCAGTGATTCACACTTGTGCCCTCGTAAGGTGATGAAGTGTGCTGAGGAGAACGAGAGATAATCTTTGCTGACGGTTACCTGAAAATTGGCATTCACGGTCGACGTCCCTCTGACCAGGATTGACGGGTGGCACGCCGCATTCGGCCTGTTGCCGGAAAGGTACGGCCCGGGCTGACCTGACGGTAGGCTCGATGGTCCCTAAAACGGCATCGCTCGCGACTGGGTTCCGGCAGCAGCATATTCCCCTCCATGAATGCCAAGTCCGAACTCCGAGCCCGGGCCAAGACGGCGCGCGACGCCGAGCCGCAACGCGGCCTCAAGGAGGCGGCAATCGCTGTCCGGGTGGAGCAACTCCCCCAATACCGGCAGGCCCGTGTCGTCGCCACCTATGTCGGTGTGAAGAGCGAGGTTGGGACCAGGAGCCTGATCGAGGGTCGGCTCGCCCGCGGGGAGCCGACGGCGGTCGTCTATCGCAAAGATGGGGATCTTGCCTTGGCCCTGATCCAATCGATCGACGAGCTGGTGCCGGCTTCGTTTGGGCTGTTGGAGCCGGTTCCATCCGTGGTGGCGGACCCGGAACGCCGATGCGTCCCGGCCGACGTCGACCTCTTTCTGGTGCCCGGCCTGGCGTTCGACCGGGAGGGAGGCCGCATCGGGTACGGCAAAGGGTACTATGACCGTCTGCTCGGCGGGGCCCGGCCCGGTGCGGTTTTCCTGGCGCTGGCGTTCGAGAGTCAGGTGGTCGAGCAAGTGCCCATGTTGGCGCACGACGTACCGGTCCATCTGGTAATGACCGAGCGCAGCACCCACCGGCCCACCGCAATCTGACCCCGCTCCCTTCCATTCCCGGCGGCAATACTATTCCTTCCCGCCGTGCATCCTTCCCGCAACCACCACCTCCCGCTCGATCCTGAGGCCTACCGCCGGGCCCCTCACCAGCGCGGCCGGGTGATCATCATCGCCCCGACGCGCGCCGCGTGCGAGACCATCGAACTCGCCATGCACGCCCGGGTCGACACGGTACTCGAACGCGAACACGGGGACGAGTTGCGGCGCTGGGCCGCGGAAGGCAAGGGATTCGGCATCGTCGCCGGGACCGGCACC
>JBDHMR010000194.1:0-4295 GCA_039656035.1 Gemmatimonadota bacterium | reverse complement strand
GGTGCTGATGCCTTACTCGGACCGCCTTCGGGAGTTCGGCGCGTGGTATTGCCAGCTCTGGGCCGAAAGTCTGGGCAAGAAGCTCGACCGCCAGGGGTCGGTGGTCCATGGGGGCCCAACGCCGTTGGCAGCCGTTGGGGCCACCGACCAGCACAGCCTGGTGCAGCTCTTTATGGAAGGACCGCACGACAAGGTCGTTTCTTTCATTACAGTGGATGATCCCGGGTGCGATGTTCCTATCCCCGACCTGCCGGACCTGCCGGAGGCCGCGGCCTATCTCCCGGGCCACACTATGGGCGGGCTGCTCGACGCCGAGTACCAGGCCACCGCCCAGGCGCTGGCCGAGGCGGGACGGATGAACCTCACCCTGGGCTTGCCGGACCTGGCCCCGGCCACGGTCGGTGAGTTGGTCATGTTCTTTCAATTGGCGGTGGGGTATGCCGGGGTATGGTACGGAGTGAATCCCTTCGACCAACCCGGTGTGGAATTGGGCAAGCGGCTGACCTTCGCCGCCATGGGACGTCCAGGATACGATCAGGCACAGCCGGCCCGCGAACCGGCTCCTTTGGAGTCGTGATGCAGTTCCTGGCTCGTTTGACCGCGGTCGTTCCGGCGTCTAGATTTTGCCCGGTGGAAAGGCGAACCAATCCTAAGGAAATCCATGATGTCTGATGCGATTCAACAAGCCGTGGAATTGTATGGCGGAGCGGTGTCGCTCGTGCCCGGCGGTATCGAGCTCAACGACGCGTCCAAGCTACAATCCGAGGCCACCGACCAGGTCGTGTGGCAGGCGGTGTTCGGCACGGAAGACGAACGGGCTGGTGCTCGGTGGCTATTGTGGGAGCTGGGGCAGATCACCGGCGCCCGGCCGGCCTCGATCCAAGGGCTCTATGAAGCACGCGGCCGGGGGGAATGCGGCGGTTTCACGGTGCCCGCCATAAACATCAGAATGATGGCCTACGATACTGCCAGGGCGGTGTTCCGGGTGGCCAAGGCCGGCAAGGCGGGCGCCATCCTGTTGGAGATCGCCCGGTCGGAAATCTCCTACACCGCCCAGCGACCGGCCGAGTACGTCGCCGTCATGCAGGCGGCTGCCCTGCGTGAGGGATACTCGGCGCCGCTATTCATCCAGGGCGATCACTGCCAGGTCAACCTCAAGAAGTACCTCGCCAGCGATGGGGCCGAAATGAACGAGGTCAAGACGTTGGTAGCGGAGGAGATCGCGGCGGGGTTCTACAACATCGATATCGACACGTCCACTCTGGTCGATCTGACCCATGAGACGCTCGAGGACCAGCAACGGAACAACTACGAGCGCTGCGCCGAGATCACCGAATCCATCCGCGCCAATGAGCCCAAGGGTGTAACCGTGTCGGTAGGTGGTGAAATCGGTGAGGTCGGGCAGAAGAACAGCACCGTCGATGAACTGCACGCGTACATGAAGGGGTACCAGGCCTCGTTACGCGAGTTGGGGGCTTTCACGGGCATCAGCAAGATATCGGTACAGACCGGCACGAGTCATGGCGGCGTGGTGTTGCCGGACGGCTCGATTGCCGAGGTCAACATCGACATCGACACGCTCGCCGAGTTGTCGCGTGTGGCACGTGAGGAGTACGGCTTGGCCGGCGCCGTGCAGCACGGGGCCAGCACCCTGCCGAGCAATGCCTTCGGCAATTTTCCGCGGGTCGAAACGTGCGAGATCCACCTGGCCACCAACTTCCAGAACATGGTGTTCGATCACGCACAGTTTCCTGCGGATCTCAAGCAGCGGATGTACGGCTACATCGACGAGAACCTGGCGGGCGAACGGAAAGAGGAAGATTCCGAGGAGCAGTTCTACTACAAGACTCGCAAGAAGACCATCGCGCCGTTCAAGGAGGAAGTGTGGTCGCTTCCGGCGGACGTGAGGGCGGCGATCGCCGCCGATCTGGAGAGCACTTTCAAATTCTTGTTCGAACAGTTGAACGTGAACGGTACTATGGAACTGGTCGATCGCTACATTCGCGCCCCGGTGCAGCACCGTGCGACGGTGCAGCAGGCCGTGGCCGTTGCGGCGGACGACCCTGACGCAGGGGAATAGCATGGCACGTGACGAAGAAGGTCGAGAAGTGGTGTACCTGGTCCGAGACTCCGACTCGCCGCTCAAGTATCTCTTTACCGGGGCCGCCATCGGCGCCGCCCTGGCGCTGCTGTTTGCGCCGGCGGACGGGGAGGAGACGCGGCGCAAATTGGGCCAGCGCGCCCGGCAACTGCGCGACAAGGCCGAGGACGGGCTCGATGAGCTGGAAGACCGGCTGACCGACGGCACCCACCGCCTGCGCGAACGGGTTCAGGATACCGTGGAAGACGTGCGCACTCAGGCCGGTGAGGTGACCGACGCCGTCAAGAGCGCCGGCGCCACCGCGCGTGAGGAGCTGGAGCGCCGCCTGGAGGACGCCCGGGCCCGGCGTCGGGGCGACCTGGTCGAGGAAGAAGAAGAGGAACAAGAGGAAGAGGAAGAGGAGCCGGTGGCCTGACCGAATTCCGACTCGGCGGATGGCACCGGACGGTTCGCGGCTTCCTCCGTCGTACCATCGAGAAAGCCGACGAGAACAACGTCCCGTTCCTGGCTAGCGCCCTGACGTTCGACGCGCTGCTGGCGTCCATTCCATTCTTGCTGTTGTTGTTGGTGGCCCTCTCCATCATGGTGCAGGGCCGCTTGCTGGAATCAGGCCCCAGCTTGATGGACCTGGTCGAGCAGTTCCTGCCGCCCCACAGCGAGTTGCAGGGCCGCGATCCGTTCATCCTGTTGCAAACGGTGTTGCGGGCTGTCTCGGAAAACCGGGGCTCCCTGACTCTCTACACTGTTCCCGTCTTCCTGTGGTTCAGCACCCGCTTTTTCGCCAGCGTCCGCACGTCGCTCAATCATATCTTCGATGTGTCGGTTCGCCCCCTCCGCCGGCGCGGCATCTTCAGCACTATCCTGGTCGCCAAGGGACGGGACGTGGCCATGGTGATAGCCACCTTAGCGCTGTTCCTGGTCAATACACTGATTACCGCGCTGTTCGGGATCATTCGGGCTCTGGGGGATGACGCATTCCCCGACGCCCAATTCTTCCTGTCAAATCTCGGTGGGGCAGTGGGCCAGTTGCTGGCGTTCCTGTTCGGCGTGTCCCTCTTCTTCATTCTGTACCGCTACGCCGCGCAGCGCGCCCTGGGATGGCTGCCGGCCCTGGTAGCGGCAACCTTCACCGCCGTGGCCTTCGAATTGGCCAAGCGGCTCTACGGACTTTATCTGCTGCACTTCGCCACGCTCGACCGGTTTTCCGTTGGGTTCAACATCGGGGCCGGATTGTTGTTCGTGCTGTGGGCGTACTACACGGCCTTGGTGTTTTTAGTTGGTGCCGTTGTGGCCCAGACGTGGAACCTCAGGGAGATGCAGCGGCGGCAGCGCGCGGAGTTGCGGTAATCTCGAGCCCATCCACGATGGCCCCGCCCGGGATGGGCGGAACGGTGAACTCCAGCGGCGGAGCGGACCAGCGGTCCGTTGCGGGGTTGTCCAGAGTAATGACGTAGGTGCCGGGCCGCAGCCCCATGGCGTAGAAACCGCCGTCCGAGAACGCACGGATCCGTTGTGTCCATCCATTCGGCCCGGTCAACAGCAAGGCTACTCCGCCGAGTACCGCCTGGCGCCCATCGACGAGTCCGGTCACCCGGCCATCGATCACGCCTGCTTCGATGATTGCCACGTTTACCGTTGTGAAGGTGTTGGGCACGGGGTTGACGGCTACCTCACCGTATTGCGGAATCCACAATGGGCTGGCCAGGCTCATGGTGTCGACGCCCACTAGAATAGTTTCTAGCGGGAGGGCATCCCACGAGGCGAACCGGCCTGCGGAGTCGGTCACCACCATTTGATGGCCGACATAGACCCTGACTCTGCCGAGCCCTTCCTCGTCGGGGTCACGCAACCCGTTCAAGTTGGCGTCGAGGAACACGCTGCCGTTAATGCCCGAACGACGAATCGCCGGGGTGGGGTCGAACCGGACGCGTCCGGCCTGCGGATCGTACATGGCCGAGCCCTGGAACGTGCTGATCATGCTCAAATCGCTGTGCGGGGCGGCCGTGGTAAGCACGTTGGAGGACACGCCGCCCAGGATGGAACTGAAACTCAGGAACAGGGTGGCTCCCGGACTGTTCTGGAACCAACGGGCGCCTGCGTTGATACGGGTGCCGAGCATCACGGCGTAGCCCACGTTGAAGGCCGCGGCGTGCAAGCTGCCGCTGCTGTTCCACTCGAGCGAGCCACGCGCGTT
>JBDHMR010000193.1:0-4301 GCA_039656035.1 Gemmatimonadota bacterium | reverse complement strand
GACCGCCCTTTCTAGTACTCCGGCGGCAACGTCCGATACCGCTCGAGCAACTCCCTCTGCCGGCTCTCCATACTCTGCTCTGTCCCCCGGATAAACACGTGGGCCGCGGCTCCTGAGAAGTCCAGCGGATCGCCGTCCCACACGACCACGTTGGCGATCTTGCCCACTTCGATCGATCCGTAGTCTGCCAGGCCGAACGCCCGGGCTGGGCCGGTGGTGATTGCGCGGAACGCCTCGTTCCGTGGGAAGCCATTGCGCACGGCCATGCCGGCGGCGAACCGGAGGTTGCGCGGACCGCCGGCATCCGACTCGTACAGCAGCACCGGAACACCGGCCTCGTGCAACAGGGTGGCGTTGTCGTAGCGAATGGACAGGCCGTCGAACGACGGCACGTTGTCGAACGGGTTGACGACGACCGGAATGAACCGTTCGGCGAGTTTGTCGGCGATCTTCCACGCCTCGGCGCCACCCAGGATGATCAAGTCGAGCTGGTACTCGTCAGCCAGTCGCAGGACGTTCTCCAGGTCGCTGACACGGTTGGCCCACACCGCCAGGGGGATGTCCCCGTCCAGCACCGGCCACAGGGCCGCCAGCTCCTCCGCGGGTGCCGCCAGATCCCGCATGTCCCTCTCCTCGTACTGGACCTCTCGTGCCCGCAGGACCTCGGCGTCATTGAACAGCCTGCGGAGCAGAGCCATCACGCCGGCACGCGATCCTCCCCCCGCTCCTTTCGAAGAACTCCCCAAATCCATAACCATTACCGCCGGCGAGCGCACCTCCATCTGTTCGATGGTGACGCCATCGAGGTCTATGGCAACGCCCTGTCCCCGGAGCAACCCTCCCCCAGGCAGCGCCAGCACCGTCGTCACCCCGCCGACCCGGGTTGGTGGAATCCGAGTGCTGGCCGGATTGATCCCCTCGAGCACGTTGAACGACGGCGTGATCGCCCCCGTCATGTTCCCCTCGCGGGTACTCCCCACCGCACCGACCTCGGTCAGGCCGAGCCCGGTCACACTGTGAATGAACCCCGGCGTCACCAGCCGCCCAGCAGCATCGATGCGCCGTGCCCCCGCCGGGATGGCAACGTCAACACCCACCGCAGTGATCCTCTCACCCTCCATCAGTACCGTGGCCCCTTGCAGCGCCTGAGCCTCATCCTGATGCACCGTAGCATTGACGATCGCCGTCACCTGCGCCCCCGCACCCGTGAATCCAAACGTGGCGAGCAGCACCCCCAGAAGCACTCCCCGATCAACCCACCGCTCTACCGCCCTACCGCCTGACCGCCTTATAAGTCTCATCGTCCCACCCCCGGCGCACCTTGCCCCAGATTGAAATCGGTTTCCAATTGGCGGTCTGGATCGTTCCTGTCGAACACCAGCCAGCCATCGTTGTAGACTTGTTCCGCCTTGCTGTAGACGGAGAACGGATCGCCCGACCAGAGAACCACGTCGGCATGCTTGCCGACCTCCAGGGTACCTGTCGTGCTGTCGATGCCCAGGGCCCAGGCCGGGTTGGCCGTGATCCACTTGATGGCCTGTTCCCGGGTTACCTCGATGCCGGCACGCTGCGCCGCGTACATTGCCTTGGCGGCTTCCTGGTTGAGCCGTTGGATGCCGCTGGCATCGTCCGAATGGATGATGGCGGTGGCGCCGGCCTGTTCCAGCAACCCGGCATTTTCAGGGATGCCGTCGTAGGCTTCCATCTTGAATCCCCACCAATCGGCCCAGACCGATGCCGCCGTGCCTTCCGCCGCCAGCAGGTCGGCGATCTTGTAGGCTTCCACTCCGTGGTGGAACGACCGAATGGTGAAGCCGAACTCCCGGCCCAGGTCCATCATCTGCGCCATCTCGTCGGCTCGGTAGCAGTGGTTGTGTACGTAGATATCGCCCTCCAGCACGCCGGCGATCGTTTCCCATTTGAGATTCCGGGTTGGCGGATTACCACTCGAGTCGGCCTCCCATGTGTCCCAGCGTTGCTGGTATGCGGCCGCCTCGATGAACGCTTGGCGGTAGCCCGCCATGTTCCCCATGCGGGTGGACGGTCCACGGCTTTGGTAAACCCGTTTGGGATTCTCGCCGCAAGCCATCTTCATTCCGTAGGGCGCCCCGGGATGTTGCATCCCCTGGACCGTTCTCGAGGGGACCATCCGCAGCGTTACCGACCTGCCGCCGATCAGGTTGGCCGAGCCGGGGAGTGCCTGAATGACCGTGATGCCTCCGGCGATGGCCAGAGGGATCTTGGGGTCCTGAGGCCAGACACTGTGTTCGGCCCACACTTGCGCCGTCACCGGATTGGTGGCCTCGTTCCCGTCGCTTTCGGCTCTGGTCCCGGGGGCCGCGTACACCCCGATGTGACTGTGGGTGTCGATGATGCCCGGTGTCACGTACTTGCCGGTACCGTCGACCACCATGGCGCCCGACGGAATGGTTACGTCACTGCCGACGCCGGTGATCAGGCCGTTCTCGAACGCGATCGAAGCGCTGGGTATTTCGGAACCGGTCGCTGTCAGGATAGTCGCGTTTTGAATCACCACCGGCTGAAACGGCTTTCGCTGGTAAGTCGACGCAAATGCCTCACGAGAGTCTGTTGTAGTATCGACCGCCACCGGCGCCGGAGTTTCCGGCGTAGTAGCCCCGGAGGAAGCACACGCCGACAGGGCAACCAGCCCCGCCACTGAGATGAAAGATCGCACTCGTCCTCCTGGTATGATGTTCCAGCGTAACGCCCCTCACCCTACGTCCCACGCACGACGCACAACACATAACACACCCTTCACGGAAACAACCGCAAACTATTCTCGCTCAAAATCTGCCGCTCGATTTCCTCACCCAATCCCAGACCCAGAAATTGCTCCACATTCCCCCACAAGTCCTTCACCCCCGGACTGGGCCAGTCCGTGCCCCACAGCGTCTTGTGAGCCAATTGCGCCAGACGAGGGAAATACTCCAGCAGCTTCGCCGGTGGAATGCCCGACACCTCGAAGAACACGTTCTTGTGCCTCCGCAATACGAAGAATGCCTCACCCATCCAGAAGGGACGCCCCCCGTGCGCCAGCAGAATTCGGAGATCGGGGAAGTCGATCGCCACGTCGTCCACCTCGAGCGGATTGCCCCACTTGGACCGGGCGCCGGGGAAGATGCTGGTACCGGTGTGGATCATGACGGGGAGCCCGCGTTCCTCGGCCCGGCGATAAATGCCTGCGAGTTCCTCCAGGCCTTCGGTGTACGCATTGGCGGGGAACAACATGTGCGGCGGGTGGATCTTTAGGCAGCGGATGCCGAGGTCGACCAGCCGGTCGACGTCCGCGGCCGGGTCCTTGGTGAACCGCGGATGCACGCCGCCAAAGGGGATCAGCCGTTCGGGCGCCGCACTGGCGTACTCGGCGGCGAAGTCGTTGGTGCTGTCGGTAAACCCCATCAGGTCGGGACTGGGATAGTTGATCAGCCCCACACGGTCGATCCCCGACTCGTCCATGACCTTCAACAGCTCCCGCGGGTCACTTGCCAATACCAGCAGCCGTTCCCAGTGCTCTTCCTTACCCACCCGCATGACCTTGGCCACATCCGGCTTCATCTGCTCGAACGGCTGGATGTGGATGTGGATGTCGGTGATGGGGTACGATGGTCGGTTGGTCACCGCCTTACCGCCCTTTAAATTCCGCTGCCCGCTTCTCGAGAAACGCTGCCACCCCTTCATTCTTGTCTTCACTGGCAAAGGCAACCCCAAACAGCGTCGTCTCCAGCCTGAGGCCCTCATCCAGCGGCGTTCGCACCGAGGCGCGTACGGCTTGTTTCATCAGCTGGAGGGCCACCGGACTCTTCTCGGCGATGGTTCCGGCCAGTGCCATTACCCGGTCACGTAGTTCCTCGGGGGGCACCACTTCATCGACGAGGCCGATGCGGAGGGCCTCGTCCGCTCTGATGATCTCACCGGTGAATAGCAGTTTGTATGCGGTTCCCATGCCTACCAGGCGGGGGAGCCGCTGAGTGCCACCGCCGCCGGGGATGATGCCCAGGTTGATCTCGGGTTGGCCCAGCTTGGCCTTGGCCGACGCGATGCGGACGTCGCAGGCAAGTGCCAGTTCACAACCTCCGCCGAGGGTGAAGCCGTTCAGCATGGCAATGACGGGTTTGGGGAACTCGTCGACGCAATCGAAGATGGTCGGCTCGTTCATGAGCTGGTATTGATCGACGGCTGTGCGGCCCTCGAATTCACCGACGTCGGCTCCGGCGATGAACGCTTTCTCGCCTGCGCCGGTGACCACCACGACGCGGACGTCATTGTCGTGGCGCAGTTCG
>JBDHMR010000192.1:0-4308 GCA_039656035.1 Gemmatimonadota bacterium | reverse complement strand
GCGTCGAGGAACATGTTGAGGGCGATGTCCTTGCCCAGGAACCGGCGATTGCCGTAGGCCACGCTCACGGCAGTCCGGTCGGGATCTTTCCGGTACGCGGCCCCAGCACTCGATCCGGTACCAAGAAAATTTGTTTCGTTGAGACTCAGGCTGTAGATCACCTCACCGCCACCACTGCTGATGCGGGCGTCCGCTTGGGTGCTCCAGGCATCGTGGGCGCTCACCCTGATCACCAGGCCGGAATCCGAGCTGACCGTGTCGATGGTGACCCGCCGGAATATCCCCAGCCCCCGCAAATTGCGTTCTGTCTCAGCCACTCTGGCGGAGTCGTATGGCTCGCCGGCCTTGAAGAGAATCTCCCGTCTAATGACCGATTCCCTGGTCATGATGTGCAGGCCGTTGGCTACCCTGGCATACCACTTGGTAAGATCCGCGGCGTCGAAGATGTCGGAGCGTTCGATCACCACCGCGTGCACCATCGGCGGCGAAATTGCCAGGGAGGAATCGACCGCCTGGGCCGAGACGGTCATGGGCGCCAGTAGCCAGAGCCACCCTGCGGATACCAGGCGCCGGCGCTTCTCCCTCGAGGCTCGCATCACGGATGACAGTCTCATGGAAAGAACCTGACGGACGCGAGGGCCCTAGACCGAGAGGATATCGGCGATGCTGTCGATGGTTTGATCGGGCACGATTCCGCTGGCGGCCACCACGTCTTCACGGTACTTGCCCGTGCGCACCAACCATCCCTCGAGGCCCGCCCTTTGGGGGCCCTCGACGTCGCTCCACAGGTCGTCACCGACCATGACCGACGAACCGTCCGCCGGAGCGAATCCAAGACTAGACAGGGCGGCGTGGAAGAATCCGGCGCTGGGCTTGCCGGCCAGTTGAGCTTCGACACCGGCGGCGTACTCCAATCCCACCACGAACGCCCCGGCATCGAGGGCCAGCCCGTCGCCCCGGTGCCAATACCGGTCGCGGGAGAGCGCCACCAGAGAGGCCCCGTCCATCAGGAACCGAAAGGCTTCCTGCATGAGTGGGTAGTCCCACCTGCTGCCTAGGTCGCCCACGATGATGACGTCGGGTCGCCGACCCACCGCAGTTTCACCTGAGGTACCGCCCACTAATTCGAAGCCACCCAGGTCTGGCAGTGCTCGCTCGTCAACAAATGGGGCTACCACGTGGGCCCCCTGTTGCCGGGCGATCTCGGCACCAGCCACGACCGCGGTGAACACGTCCTCGGCTGTGACGTCGAAGCCGTAGTTACGAAGCCGCTCCACGATGGCCCCCCGTCCGCGGCTGGACGTGTTGGTAACGAATCGATGGGGGATTCTCCGTCGCTTGAGTTCCGTCACCGTTTCGACGGCTCCGTCGATCGGTCCTGAATCCGAATAGAGGGTTCCGGCGAGGTCCAACAAGAAGGCGGCAGGCATGGAGGGAAGGTAAGGGGGGAAGGCTGGGAGGGCTAAGACGGCTAAGAGGGCTAAGAGGGAAAATTCTGCTTAGCCCTTTTAGCCCTCTTAGCCCTCTTTTCCCTTCTAGTAGCTCCTCAGATACGTATCAACCTCCCATTGGCTGACCTGCAAGTTGTACTGCAGGATCTCCTCCCGCTTAGCGTCGAGGAACCGCTCGGTGATGTGCGAGCCAAGCGCGTCGGTTATCACCTTGTCCTTCTCCAACGCGGTGAGTGCCTCGTGCAGGTCGCGGGGCAGCTCGTCGATCTTGTATTTGCGGCGCTCGCGGTGGCTCATCTTCCAGATGTTGCGGTTGACGGGCTCGCGGGCTTCGAACTCGTTCTCGATGCCGTCCAGGCCGGCGGCCAATTGTACGGCCAGGCTCAGATACGGATTGGCCGACGGGTCGGGCATGCGCAACTCGCACCGGGTTCCCAGGCCACGGCGGTCGGGGATGCGCACCATGGGCGAGCGGTTGCGCATTGACCAGGCCACGTTGACAGGTGCCTCGTATCCGGGCACCAATCGCTTGTAGCTGTTGACCAGCGGATTGGTGATAGCACATAGCGCCCTGCCGTGCCGCAGGAGCCCCTCGATGTATTGGAGGGCCACAGAGGATAGCTCATGCTCGGCCTTGGCATTCCAGAACACGTTCTTGTCGCCCTTGAAGAGCGACTGATGCGTGTGCATCCCGGAACCGTTCTGCCCGGCGATAGGCTTGGGCATGAACGACGCCAGGAAGCCGAAACGATTGGCGACGTCGCGCACCACGAACCGGAAGGTGGCCAGTCGATCGGCCGTGGTCAGTGCGTCGGCATAGCGAAAGTCGATTTCGTGCTGCCCGTGGGCCACCTCGTGATGGGCCGCCTCGACTTCGAACCCGAGGTGCTCGAGATCGTTGACGATGACCCGCCGGATTTCTTCGCCCTCATCAACCGGCGTGAGGTCGAAGTACCCGCCCGCATCGTGGGTATTGAGCGTCGCATCTCCGCTGGCGGACTTTTCGAAGATGAAGAACTCGGCCTCGACTCCGGCTTGCATCGTGTAGCCCATCTTCTTGGCCTTGGCGACCTGACGCTTGAGAGCTGCCCGAGTGCAGCCGTCGAACGGTTCGCCGTTCGGCGTATTGATGTCGCACATCAGCCACGCCACCCGGCCACCCTCGTCCTCGTACGGCATCAACCGGAACGTGTCGAGGTCGGGGGCGAGCAGCATGTCGGATTCTTCGATCCGCACGAACCCCTCGATCGAAGATCCGTCGAACATGATCTCACCATCGAGGGCCTTGGGAATCTGATGATGGGGCACCTCGAGATTCTTGTTGGCACCGAGGATGTCGGTGAATTGGAGGCGCAGAAAATCGATACCGAAACGTTCTGCAAGTTTCAGAATATCTCGCTTGGTGGCCCCGGACGTGTCTCGGGGAAATTCGGATAATGGGGGCGGCTCGCCGCGACTGGCGGGTGGGGCTTTTTTGGTGGGCATCGGGGCTCCGGTATTGAGCTGTCAGGTGTCAGCGGTCAGCTGTCGGTTAGAAAGTAATCGGTGCTTCTCATTTTGTGCAGTTATTGCACAAAAATATGCCAATATCGAGCTTGTGATTGGTGAGAATGCAATTCTGACGCCATAAATGTGCGTCATGAGTAAGTTGATGTGGTCGCGGTAGTTAGAGAACGCTGGCCACAAAGGGCTGCGACGGATCCTGTCGCGGGAGGCAAACAGCGGGCGTTCTTCGAGAAATGCGAAGACCAGATTTCGAGGGAAGCCCCACAACCGCCGGCCGGCCGATCGATATGCCGACCGCTGACAGCCGTTAGCTGATCAGCCCAGGCTCTCAACCAATCGCCACAACTCCACTGGGCTGAACTCGTTGAATCGCTCGGTCACTTCTCGCTCGTTCCAGCCGATAAAGATCCAGCCGCTGGTTCGGAGCGTGTCGCCGTCGACGAAGTGCAGGCGTCCAGCCACGGAGTCACCCTGGGACCGGCTTTCCAGATATACGTTCCACATCCGGTCGCTCCGCGCCAACTCGCCGAGGTGGCGGGCCGCGGGGGCTTCCGGGATGGGGCCGGGTCGTTGTAAATGGCTGTGGGTCATGCCGGTCACCTCGTGGTCACGCTGTCCACGCTAATGGGTCCGGGCCGTCAGCGCCACCCGAGCATGGAGGGCGGGGGCCGCTCCGGGTTAGATTCCCGGCGCCCGGATGGCACTATCCCGGCGGCTACCCTTCAGGAACGAGGCCGAATGGCGAACCATGAACAACGCTGCCCCAAGTGTGGCACCCCCGGTGACGGCCATTTCTGTGGCTCCTGCGGCGCCGCCATGGCGCCGACCCAAACGAACTGCGAGCAGTGCCAGGTAGCGCTCTCGGCCGGCGCCCGGTACTGCCATCGCTGTGGCCGGGTAGTGGGTGGGGCGGCCCAGGCAGGTTCGCGTACGCCGTGGATCGTGGCCGGGACCGTAGTGGTTGCCTTGGTGGTAGCCATCGGCTTCCGTGCGCTCGGCGGCATCAACCTGATAACGCCCGACATGGCCAACAGCGGCAACCAGGGCTCAGCAAGTGCCCTGGCGGCCCCGGCGCCGGACATCAGCCAAATGACGCCCCGCGAGCGATTCGACCGGTTGTTCGCCCGGGTCATGGATGCGGGCGCCCGGCAGGATAGCGCCGTGGTGATGGATTTCACCCCCATGGCCCTGGGCGCCTACGACCAGCTCGACGTGTTCGACCAACAGGCCCGCTACCGGGCGGCAATGATTCGCCTGCAGGTTGGTGAGTTCCAGGGAGCCACCGCGCTGGCCGACACCATCCTGACCGAGACGCCGCACCACTTGCTCGGACTGGTCGTTGCCGGAACCG
>JBDHMR010000191.1:0-4312 GCA_039656035.1 Gemmatimonadota bacterium | reverse complement strand
CGCTCGGTGGCTCGGGCACCTCCTGGAGGCCGACCGCGATAACCGGGAAGCGCGAGAACAGCTCGAACGAGTCAGCTACACGAAGGAAATCACTCCCGAGGGTGGTGCCCAGGTGGATGCCGTGAGCCACGCGGCGGTTCAGGCTGTCATCAAGGCTGACGACGCCCAACTGGATCAAGCTGAAGAGGATGAGGTCGAGGATGCTGAGGCGCCTGAGGCCGAAGAGGTAGGAGCCTTGGGAGCCGCAGCCGTAGAGGTGGAACCGCTCGTCATCGATACACCCTGGGGAGAGGCCCCCTCGGTTGCGGAGAACACGGTGGACGAGGAGTTCTCGGAAGACGAGTCGACGGAGGACGAGGTTTCCGCCTGGGAACCCCCGGCCATCGCCAGTGATGTGACAGAGGGAGAGAGCGTCAGCGGCCTCGAAGGCCCCGGTGGGCCGGCGGAGGACGAGCCTGCCGCCGAGACCGCGAATTGGATGCCCGCCGAGCCGTTGGTCGACGAAGACATTGACGAGGCCAACGATTTCCACATCACTGAACCACCCGAGGACGTGTCGTTGCAGGCCAGGGCCGAGAAAGAGTTCCTGGTGGAAAACGCCGGCGAAGATCTCGAGTTGACCGCCTCGGAAAACAACGAATTCCAGCAGTCGTCCGACGCCGAACTACTGCAGCCGTCTGTTGAAGAGGACGCCGGGGAAGGATCCATCTCGCTATCGTGGTTCTCGCCCGCATCGGATGAGCCGGCGGAGTCAGTTGTTCCAGAGTCCGGGCCCGACGGAACCGCTGAGCCGCTGGAGACGGCGTTCGGCACAGAGCCCGACACTCCCGTGGAAACCCCGTTCGAAGAATCCGAGCCACTGCCGAGTCCTTGGGGACCGGCCGGGGAGGTGGAAGAGGAAATCCGGGCGGTCTCGGAGATCGACGCAACGGCGGACGAGGAGGGCGGGATCGAGGTCGAGCCGGGCTCGTTGCTGGAGGACGAGACGGCAGAGGACTCAGAGCTGCCCGAAGACGACGTGTATCAGGAGGTCCTGGGGAGTGACAAGGACGAGGCACCGCCGGTTGAAGTCGAGCCCATCGCCGGAGCGGAACCGGAGCCGGAACCTGCCTTCGTCGCCACGGAAACCATGGCTGAAGTGTATCTCAGTCAGGGCCATCGGCTGGAAGCGCTCGACGTTTACCGAGTTCTCCTTCGATCGACCCCGGACGACGCCCGCCTGAGCGAAAAGGTGAGTGCTCTGGAGAAGGAGCTGGATAGTGGGGTCGGAGGCGAGGCTGTGGTGGTGGCGGATGGGGCCGTAGTCGAGCCGGGCGTGAGCTACGCGGCTTCCGCTACCGGCGGAAAGACCGTCAAGGCGCTGTTCCACGATCTATTGGCCACCAGGCCGGCCGAAACGGCTTCGCCGGAGGTGTCGGCGGCCCCAGAGGCCAGGGACCTCGCCGATTCCGGCCAGGGCGTGGTGGGCGAGCCGACCCGGCCGGCTCAGGATCCGCTCTCGTTGAGCGCCATCTTCGGTGAGGACAGCTCACCGGTTCCTCCGGCGCTTGGCAGGGGATCAGACAAGGCTGAAGGAGAGGTGGAGGGGGGCTCTTCCTTTGACAATTTCTTCGGCGACGAGAAGGGTGATTCGGGGTCCAAGCGGCCATCCGGCAGCCCGCCCAAGGGGCGAGAGAAAGAGGAAGACCTCGATCAGTTCCAATCCTGGCTGCAGGGTCTCAAAGGGTAGATGCACGTCGCCTTTCTGAACGGGCCCAACCTCGATCTCCTCGGGGCACGGGAAACCCACATATACGGTACCACCACATTGGCCACCCTGGAGGAGTCTGTCCGCCAGCGTGGGGAGGAGTTGGGGGTTACCGTCGAGTGGATCCAGAGCAACCACGAGGGTGAGCTGGTGGAGGCGGTCCATGGTTTCCATCAGCGGGTAGATGGCGCCGTGGTGAACCCGGCGGCCTACACCCATACCAGCTGGGCGCTCCGCGATGCCTTCCTCGCGGTTCGGGTGCCGTTCATCGAGGTCCACCTGTCCAACGTGTTCGATCGGGAGCCGGAACGACGGCATTCGCTGTTTGCCGACCTGGCTCGCGGGTTCATAGCGGGACTAGGCCCCCGGGGTTACCTTGTGGCGCTCGATGCCCTGGTAGACATTCTGCGTGAGGACTGACCGGCGCCAGGAGCGTCAGTCTGGTGTCCATGCGTGGCTTGGGGATCACGACCTCGACGCCCTCCTGATCACCCACCTCCCCAACATCCGGTATCTGACGGGATTCACCGGATCGGCGGGACTGCTGGTGGTGCGGCCCAACGAATCAGTCCTGATAACAGATTTCAGGTACGCGGTGCAGGCACCGAGGGAAGTGGGCAACGCGGCCTCGGTGATGATCGAGCAGTCGAGCGTGTGGCAGCGGTTGCACCGCCATGTCGACGGGTTTCAGACCTTGGGTTTCGAATCGGCCGCGCTGTCGGTTCGAGAGGCGCAGCGACTGGGCGAGGGGACCTCGACCAGGTTGGTGCCGACGCATGACGTGGTCGAGCCACTTCGGGCGGCCAAGGATCCTGAGGAAGTGGCGGCCATCCGTGAGGCCGCCGGCCTGGCGCTGGAGGCGCTCGGTGCGGTGCTCCCCACGGTGACCGTCGGCAGCGGCGAACGGGAGATCGCGGGGCGGCTCGAATCCGAGCTCAGGCAACGGGGTAGCGAGTGGCACCCGTTCCCCACGATCGTGGCCTCCGGCCCGCGCTCGGCGCTGCCCCACGCGGGGACGAGCGACCGTACGGTGGAGCGCGGGGATTTGCTGTTGCTGGATTTCGGGGCTCAGGTAGACGGCTATTGCGCTGACCTGACCCGGACGTTCGTGGTGGGGGCGCAGGCGGACGAAAAACAGCGCGCCATCTACGATCTGGTGCGATCGGCCCAGGTGAGGGCCGTCGAGGGCCTGTCGGCGGGGAAAACGGGGCGTGAGGTGGACGCGTTGGCGCGCGAGCTGATCGCGGCTCGGGGGTTCGGGGACGCCTTCGGGCATTCGCTGGGTCATGGATTGGGACTCGAAGTGCACGAGCGCCCTCGCCTCGGCCCGCTCGAGGATAGGGCGGTTCCCGTGGGGGCAGTGGTCACGGTCGAACCCGGGGTCTATCTTCCGGGCTGGGGTGGGGTGCGGATCGAGGACGACATTCATGTGGGTTCCGGCGGCGCCGAGCGGCTGTCGGGAGAGACTTCAGAACTACTGACGCTCGGGTAGGAGATTGTGTGGCGACTACGTCCGATTTCCGAAACGGCATGGTGCTGGACATCGATGGCCAGCTGTTTCAGATGACATACTTCCAGCACGTGAAGCCAGGGAAGGGTGGGGCTTTCGTGCGCAGCAAGCTCAAGAACGTGAAGACCGGCGCGGTGATCGACCGTACCTGGAACGCGGGTGAGCGGGTCAACGATGTTCGCCTGGAGCGGCGTGCGATTCAATTCTCGTATGCCGATGGTCATTTCTTTCACTTCATGGACATGAAGACGTTCGATGACGTGATGATCACCGACGAAGTAATCGGCCCCCAGCAGCTCAAGTACTTGAAGGAAGGGATGGAGTGTGAGGGACTGGTGCACAACGATACCGTGCTACTGATCGACCTCCCCAATTTCGTTGAGTTGAAGATTACCCAGACGGATCCCGGTGTCAGAGGCGACACGGCGACCGGGGGGACGAAACCCGCGACGCTGGAAACCGGGGCTACGGTCCAGGTGCCGCTGTTTCTCGAAGAAGGGGAAGTGATTCGCGTCGACCGACGAGAGGACAAATACCTGACTCGCGTATGAACGCTCAAGAAATGCAGGAACTGGCGGGATTGCTCAAGCAAATCCCGGGTATCAAGTCGATCGAACTCCGTGACGTGAAGAAACTGGCGGACCTTCTGCGCCAGTCTCCGGAGATCGGTTCAATCGAGGTGAACGGGTGGTTCGGGTCGCGAGTGGTCATCACCCGCACCAACTCCGGCGCGCCTTCCGCCCCTGTCGTGGCTCATGCTCCGGTGTTGGCCCACTCGGTCCCCGCGGCATCCCCGGTGCCTGCTCCGCCACCTGAAACGGCGGCGGCGCCAGTGGTCTCTGATCTCAAGGCCATCAAGTCGCCTATGGTCGGAACTTTCTACAAGGCCCCTGAGCCTGGGGCAGAAGCGTATGTTCAAGTTGGTGGTCGCGTGTCTCCGGGACAGACCGTGTGCATCGTCGAGGCCATGAAAATCATGAATGAGATCGAATCTGAATTGGCCGGCGTGGTGAAGGAAGTGTGTGTCGAGGACGGTCAGCCGGTGGAGTACGGTC
>JBDHMR010000190.1:0-4326 GCA_039656035.1 Gemmatimonadota bacterium | reverse complement strand
GAACCACGAATCCAGATCGGCCCATCGACTACAATTCCGTCCCGAACGCGATGAAATCGACGACACGCTTGCCGTCCAACTCGGCCACCACCGTGCTCTGGCCGGCGTCACTGGAAACGGCGAAAGCCGCGGCCGCGGTGCCCGACGAATCCGTATGAACGGTCTGCTCCGTCCCATGCTGCCCGAAGCGGCCACCACCGGTCGCCCTGAAGGTCACCGCAACGCCGGGTATGGGGTTGTCGTACCGATCGAAAACCATGACCGACAGCGGGTGTGCCAGGCGCAGCCCCGCCACCGCCGCCTGGTTGTTGCCCTCGTGTTCGATCCTGACGGGCACCCCGGGATCGACCCGCAGGTCCACGCGCCGGGCCGGCCCGGGCTGGCCCGGTAATGATGCCTCCAAGGCGAATCGCCCGGCGCGTTCAGGGGCCGTCCAGTCGAACCATACCTGACCCGTCTCGTCGGTTTCCCGTTGCAGCCGCTGCGTCCGGCCCGGCAATCCGCCGCCATCGGTGGGGATGGTGATCTCGATCGGTATGCCGCTCACCGGTCCCCCGTCACCATTGTGCACTACCAGGCGAATATCGGGTACTGTCTCTCCGGCCCGAGCCGAGTATTCTGCTGGTTCCGCGAAGAGGTGATATTCGGGCGTCGGTGGCGCGGATATGATGTCCACGCTCGTGGTGGCAACTGGTGCTGAGGCCGACCGCGTGGCGATCACGGCAGGATCTACGGCGTGGGGCGCTGACTCGACTTGGCTGGCGGCGATCTCCAGGAGTCTGAAACGCAGCTCATCTGATTTCTTGGAGATCTGTTCGAGACGCCTCCCAAAGAAGGTGGATAGCTCCGTGGCGGCCAGGCTCAGAATGATGCTGACCACCAGGCCCAGTAACGTGGTGATCAGGGCGATCCCCATCCCCCTGAGGATGACGTCCTTGTCGGACGTCCCTTGGAAAAACACCGTGAACATGCCCCATACCGTTCCCATGAGGCCCAGGGCGCCCGCCGTGTCGCTGAGGAACTCCATGCGCCGGCGGAACACGCCGAATTGGTCCTGCTGGAACGACACGAAGTTGGCTATCTCGTCGTGAAGCATGCCTTCGGTAGGCCGGGTATGGAACACGTTGAGCATGGCCGATTGCAGCGACACGAGCATGCTGCTCTGCTGCTGGGATACGTGGGCCGTTATGCTGGCGAGATTAGCCGACGCCAGGTCGTACCCGAAGAGGGGCCGTGACGTGATTCGATCCCGGACTAATTCGTAGAGTTTCCCGGCCACCAGCACGAGCCCCAGGCCCAGGATGATGAAGATGGGCCAGCGCAGCGGGCCGGCCTGTTCCACCACCTCCCAGAAATTGCCGAATGATGGCGACCCCGGCGCCTTCTGGGCCAGCATAAGCACAGCTGAATCGCCGGCGACGTCCTGAATCACCGTAATGGCATATCGGATCATTGGTTGTTCTTCTCCAGCGGGTCCCTGGTGGGGTCCGGGCCAGGTGATTCGCGTCGCCCCTTGTTCTTGCCAGCCGGTGGCGCCGATGGGCACCCCGGTACCAGACCGGGCGACCTGGGTTGCTAACGATTCCTTTAGAATGGTCCGACCACTAGAATGGCCTGACCACGTTGAAGGGTTGCAAAACTTATTGCGAAGTTTTCTTCAGGATCGGATCCCGTCTCAGCAGCCCCCATCAGGGAGTATGCGAACTCTCTGTCTAAGAGACTGTTGGGGGGCATCATTGGGGTAGCCTTGAATCGCAGCGTTTCCGATACAACCTATTGTAACGACATGTGTTACAACGAACTTTCACGCTATTTTGGACGTTTCTTCACGAATTCACCCCTAATGTTAGTGCATGGGCTGGGGCGACCAGGGCCGTCTGCTATATTTGTGCGACATGTCGTGCTTTCCTGCTCGGCTGGTTAGAAGCGCACTGCCGGTTCCCCAAATGCATCGTGAATATCAACAGACTCTTCCCCCGGCTTTCGATCCGCTGGAAACTGGCGATCGCCTTCGCGCTGCTGGCACTCGTCCCGCTGATCGCGGGAGCCATCGTGGCCACGCAGGTGGCGGTGCACCGCCTGCAGGTGTTTGCGACGACCTCGCTGACCCACGACTTGGAGATGGCCCAGCGGCGAGTGGAGCAGTCGTTGCAAGACGTGGAGCGTGACGTTGCCTATCTGGCTCATACGACGCTGAACCCACTGTTCGATCAGACCGCACTCGAAGACTGGGACGCGGCGGTGGGTTCGGTGGAGGCGTTCCTGCGTTTCACGCCGGCCCTGTTCCAGGTCAAGGCGATCGACGCCAACGGCGAGCTTCTCGTCACCGTCCGGGAGCGGACTTCCTCCCCGCGCTCGACCGATTCCGATGCGGGAGGTATGTACTACGCGCTGCGAGCGGAGTCGCTGGCACCGGGCCAGCGTCTCTTGTTACCGGTCGAACTCCGCAGGGACTCCTTGGTGGTCGGGACTGTGACCACCGTTCCGGCCGTTGCCATTCTTCTACCGGTGAGAACTGCCAGTGGGAAGTTTCTCGGTGTTGTGGTGGGGGAGGCCTACGCCTCGGTCTTGTTTTCCGGGCTCGAGGAAGGCTCACCGCACCTCGAGGGAGTGACCGGACTCGTCGGGTCCGACGGCCTCTTCCTCTATCACTCGGCGTACAAGCGCGACTGGGCAAGGCTTCTGGCCGAGCGCTCGGACATCGATCTGCGCCACGATCTATCGGAAACCGTCGCTCAGGAAATCCTCTCCCAGCGCGCGGGAACGTTGACAGTTTCGGATACGCGGATCGTCAGCTTCGTTCCCCTGCAGCTGTCCGAAGGTCTCGAGCCGTTGGTGCTGTACCGTGCGGTACCCCTGGCCGTGTTGCAAGCACCGGTGAACAGGTTCTTGCTGTCGGTAATGGTGGGCGGTCTCATGGTGCTGCTGCTGGTGCTCGGCCTGGCGGTTGTCGCGGCCCACCAGTTTACCCAACCCATCTACCAGCTCCGGGAGGGAGCACGACGGTTGGCGGCTGGCGACGCGGGCGTCTCGGTGGAGATCACCACCAACGACGAGCTGGAAGATCTGGCTCGAGATTTTTCGACGATGGCGGACGCGTTGACCACGCATCGGCAGGAGCTGCAGCATCTCGTGGCCAAGCGGACTCAGGCGCTTCAAGAAGCACACGCCGAGTTGGCGGGAATTCTGGAACACTCCGCGGACGCTATCGTGGGGCTCGATCCTGAGGGACGCATCCGCGTCTGGAACACGGGTGCCACCACGTTGTTCGGGTACCCGGCGGCGGAAGCGGTCGGCCAGGAATGGACTTCGGTGCTGCCGATCCCCGGCGGAGACCCGAATGGGGAAGAGGCGTTCATCAGGCGGGAACTCGCCGAACACGGTGCGGTGGTCAACCTGCAAACGAAACGCGTTCCCAAAGATGGCCGGCCGTTCCCCGTCAGCCTGACTCAGTCGGCTATCCGTGACCGAGACGGCCGGCTGCTGGGCTCGTCGCTCATTTTTCGCGATACCAGAGCACAGGCAAAGCTCGAGAGTCACATGCGCCGGTCGGATCGGCTCGCGGCCGTGAGCCTGATGGCTGCCGGGCTGGCCCACGAGTTGAACAACCCCCTCGCCATCGTGGACAATCGTATCGAGATCATGCAACAAGAGGTTCGGGAGCGTTGCCCGGAGTGTTTCCTGGAACGGGACCTCACGGTGCTGCGTGAACACACGGAACGGATGACCGAGGTGACACGGGACTTACTCGCTTTCGCCCACGAGGGTAACGACTCGCCCGTCCCGGTGGTCCTGGATACGGTGGTCACCCGGGTGATCAAGCTCTTGGACCACGTCTACGCGGCTCGAAACGTCCGCCTCGAGAGAATCGAGGGCCAAGACATGCCGCCCGTGACCGGGAGTGATTCCGCGTTCGAGACAGTGTGCATGAATCTCTTGCTGAACGCTCTTGACGCCACGCCATCGGGTGGAGCCGTCAGGGTCAGAACGCGCGCTACCCACGATGGCGATGCGGTCGAACTCGAGGTCACAGATACCGGCCCGGGCGTTCTGCCGGAATTGGAGCACAAGATCTTCGAACCCTTCTTTACCACCAAGGACGCCGAGCACGGAACAGGCTTGGGCTTGGCCATGTGCCGCAGTCTGGTGGAGCGACACGGGGGGAAGATATGGGTCGACAGCAGGAACGAAGGTGGCGCCCGGTTTCTGGTGTCCCTGCCAACTCGGAGTAGTGAACGGATATGGACAAAGCACGAATCCTCGTAGTGGATGACGAGCTGGCCATGCTCGAAAACTGTGAGCGGCTCCTCACCCGAGGGGGGTACG
>JBDHMR010000189.1:0-4371 GCA_039656035.1 Gemmatimonadota bacterium | reverse complement strand
CGAAGAAGGAGGCGGGCTCGAAGCTCGAATATCAGAATAGCGCCGAGAAACTGCGGGAGATGGCCATCGTCGCCAGACGGATGGAAGCACATCAGTACTACCTGAGGAACACGGAGCGACTGCGCTGTATCAACTGTCACCTGGGCGCCGGCCATTCCATTTCGCCCCGCGAGGAGTTGTTGCGGGAAGCGTCTGCAGCCGCCGTGTCTGAGACCGCCGACTTCGTTGTGAACCCGTCGGATTTCCGCAGCTACACCGAGGTGATTTCATCTACGGGCACGAAGTTCCGGATGATTGCCGTGCCGGGCGGAACGTTCCAGATGGGCAGCCCCGACTCGGAGCCGTCTCGCCGGCCGGACGAAGGGCCGGTGCACGACGTCACGCTCACGCAGTTCTGGATGGGACAGGTCGAAGTGACCTGGGAGGAATTCGATGCGTTTGTCGCGCAGCGCCAGCTGGATTCTCCGACCGTCCGCAGCCAGCGGGCAGGCCCGATGCCGTCTTACTTCGGGATTTTGTCGGGGTTGACGGGGAAGACCTACCGTTCGCCAGACCAGCGGTGGGGCAAAGGCACCCGGCCGCTACTGGGGCTGACCCATGCCGCTGCGACGCTTTACACGGAGTGGCTGTCGGAGGTGACCGGGAAGAAGTACCGCCTGCCGACGGAAGCGGAGTGGGAGTACGCGTACCGAGCGGGAACGACCGGACCTTATCCGGTCTCTACAAACGGTTCAATCGCGGACTACGCCATCTACCGGGGAAACAGCGGGAGCGTGCCTCACCCGACCGATACGGGTAAACCGAACGCCTGGGGCTTTTACGGCATGATGGGCAACGCCAGGGAGCTCTGCCTCGACTGGTACGCTCCGGATGCCTACGCGCAGTCTTCGGGCTCGCCTTCGGTCAATCCCAAGGGTCCCCCATCCGGAACCGAGCATGTGATTCGGGGGGGCTCGTTCACGAGCAGCAAGGGGGACCTGCGAGCCGCCGCCCGCGACTACACGCGGAGCGAGGAGTGGTCGGTGACCGATCCGCGGTGGCGGAAGAGCCCCTACTGGTACACCGATGTTGCTGATCTGGGGTTTCGAGTGGTAAGGGAGTTCGAGGGCACGAGCAGCGGCCCCAATACATGGGGTACGCTGTAGGGCGTCGTTCGGCAACCAAACGCACGGAAAACGGGCCAAACTACATGAAGAAGGACAGACACGATCAGAAGGACAGACGCGATCACGAATTGGGGATGGATCGTCCCATCACGCGGCGCGATTTCCTGAACGGCATCGCGGTTTTCGGTGGGGGTGCAGTGGCCGGTTCGTGGCTTGCAGGCTGCGGCGAGGCGAAAACGCGCCCGCTGGGGCAGGACGCGGCCGGCTACAACCCGTCGTCGGTGACTGGCATGCGCGGCAGCCATATGGGCTCGTTCGAGACGGCGCACCAGGTGCGGGACGGCACCTTCTGGCAGAAAGCCGGTTCGGTGTCCAACACGGGAGAGGTGTACGACTTGGTGGTGGTTGGCGCGGGCATCAGCGGCCTGGCAGCGGCTTACTACTTCCGCCAGAAGGCGGGGCAGAACGCGCGGATCCTCATCCTGGACAATCACGACGATTTCGGCGGCCATGCCCAGCGCAACGAGTTCAACGTCGGGGGCAGGCTCCTGATTTCCAACGCTGGAACGCTCCTGATCGATTCTCCGTCCCCGTACAGTAAGGAGGCGCGCGGTCTGATGGACGAGCTGGGGATCGATCCGGCGGCGCTGGCCGCCAAGTGCGAGGACCACGAGGCTCATCGGGGACTGCAGTCCGCCTATTTTTTCGAGAAGGAAACGTTCGGGGAAGATCGGCTGGTGGTCGGGGCGCCCGACTTCTGGCGCAGCAGAGAGCCAAGAATATCGTGGAGGGAATTCCTCTCGAGGACACCCCTGTCGGCCGAAGCGCAGCAGGATATCGCGCGGTTGGAGGAAGACAAGGTCGACTTTATGCCGGGGCTCTCGTCCGACGAGAAGAAGGACCTGCTGTCGCGTATGAGCTACAGGGACTTTCTTCTGAACTATGTCAAATTCCATCCCGACGCGCTGTCGTTCTATCAGACGCGTACCCACGGTCTGTACTCGGTCGGCATCGACGCGGTCGGGGCGCTCACGTGCTGGTCCGATGGCTATGGGGGTTTCCAGGGCATGAACCTCGAGCCCGACCCCGACTTGAAGCCCGATGATGACCCCTACTCCTTCCAGCATCCGGACGGGGGAGCGTCGGTGGCGCGGCATCTGGTGCGCGCGCTCATTCCGGCGGCGGTTTCCGGACACACCGCGGAAGACATCGTGACGGCGAAAGTCGACTACGGCCTTCTGGACGTCAGCGGCTCGCCGGCCCGGATTCGTCTTAACTCCACGGTCGTGCGGGCGCGAAACGTCGGCGAGCCTGAGTCGGCGAAGGAAGTCGAGGTCGCCTACGAGCGCCACGGACAGGTGTTTAGCGTCCGCGGCAAAGGCGTCGTCCTGGCGTGCTGGAACTCCATGATCCCGTACATTTGTCCGGAACTCCCGACCAAGCAGAAGGAAGCGCTGGCCTACGGTGTGAAAACTCCGCTGGTATACACGCACGTGGCGATCCGCAACTGGACATCGTTCAAGAAGATCGGCGCTTACAGGGTGTACTCGCCCGGCATGTATCACACCGGGGTGAGTCTCGCCCCGGCGATCAACATCGGCGACTACAAGTATCCCAGTTCGCCCGAGGAGCCGATGGTGCTGTTCATGACGCGAGCGCCATGCCAGCCGGGCTTGCCGCTGCGCGATCAGTACCGCATCGGCCGCCTCGAGCTGTACGATACGCCGTTCGCGACTTTTGAGCGCAAGATCCGCGATCAACTGGCGCGGATCCTAGCGCCGGGCGGTTTCGATCCGGCCCGCGACATCGTGGGCATCACGGTCAACCGGTGGCCGCACGGCTATGCGTACGAGTACGATTCATTGTGGAATCCTGAGCCGGAAGATCAGAGACCCTGCGTGATCGGCCGAAAACAGTTCGGGCGGATCACGATTGCGAACTCGGATGCCGCAGGCTCCGCCTACATGGATCCCGCGATGGATCAGGCGTATCGGGCGGTCGGCGAGTTGCTCGCCACATACAAGGAGCTGAAATGATGACGAGAATCGGAAGAATACTACTGGTGTGTATCGGCACCTGTGCATTAGTCACCGCTACTTATGCGGAATCCAAACCCGCGATTGCGATTATTGGTACAGGCGATATGGGCGATTCACTCGGTCCGCGTTTTGTCGAGCTGGGTTACCAGGTGATCTATGGATCCAGAAAACCCGACGGAGAAAAGGCACAGGGTGTGCTCGCGGCGACGGGTGGAAACTCCAGCGTTACGACCCAGCGCGAGGCCGCGCAGGCTGGTGATATTGTGATTCTGGCGGTGCCATGGCCGGCAATGGAAACCGTCGCGCAAAACCTTGGCTCGCTGGATGGAAAGATCGTCATCGATATTTCGTTCCCACATGAACAGGGCGACGACGGCTACTACGTTCCAATGCTCGAGACGTCCAGTCCGGAAATGATTCAGCAGTGGAACCCGGGCGCCAGAGTGATGAAGACATTTGCGCTGCAGGCAAGCTACGTTATTGATGATCCGGGTGTGGTCGGTGGTCCGGTCACCATCCCGATTGCGTCCGATGATCGCGAGGCAAAAGAACAGATCGCGAAGATAATCGTTGAGATGGGACTCGACCCGGTTGACGCGGGTCCGCTCCGCTACTCACGCGAACTGGAAGCAATGCAACGTCTCTACGGCGTGCCGTTTTTTCAGAGACGCGAGGCTGCCTGGGAGTTTTACTTTCGCCGTAGCTACTATTGGGAGTGCATCTGGCAAGACGACTGGTCGGCTCCAGTTGCCGACGCAGGCGATCTTGCAAGTATCCCGGAGACTCAGGGGGAACGAAGGGAGTGCCCCGGGACCCGATGAGATGAGCCCGTAACCCGACTACGTTATGAGCTGAAAACACATTGGCGCTCTCGCACCACACATGTCATATTTGAGCCACTGGATTTTATGTACAGGATGCCCGGATAAATCCTGGATGGCCCACCATTCTTTGAATTATCTGATCTCGTGTGAGCAGTTTTTACGTTGACGCCAATTATTCAGGTGGATTTATAACCCTCAATTTCCTGGGAAAAAGCCTTTGAACGTTTTTGGGTTTCTTCCTTCACACGCGCCCGACGCAGTATTCGCTGATTTCTTTTGGTTTGCGGGTTATAGCGATCCCAGATTACCTTCATGGCCATGAGGGCAAGGGGAACATGCAGCATAAAGATTGTCAGCGTAATCAATGCCTCAGCTGTTGCCCAGTTTACAGACCCATCGGGG
>JBDHMR010000188.1:0-6005 GCA_039656035.1 Gemmatimonadota bacterium | reverse complement strand
AGTGGCGTCTGCATGCGAATGGAATCCGGTACCACGGCGTCCATGAGGGCGTCCAGCGAGTTGTATCCCAACGCCTCCAGCATCTCACGTATGTCGGAGTCCCGCGGCCCGTTGTGCCGGGACACGAACGCCTCCCGGTCCTGCACCTGTTCGGCTATGTCCGTCATGTTTTCATCTCTTCCGTTGTGCCGGGATGCGACAGCCTCCCGGTTCCGCGCCTTTTCGGCAAGTTCCGTCATGTTCCCGTCTCTTCCGTGCTCCTGAATTGTGAAACGCCCCGAGGGCGTCCACGGGGCGATACTCTACTCGATTCGCTGTGCCCACCCCGGGGTAACTACTCCCCAACGTGCTTCTTGTAGGCGTCGACGTCCATGAGGCGGTCGAGGTCGGACGGCTCGTTCATCTTGAGTCTGACCATCCAGCCTTCGCCGTAGGGGTCACGATTGATCGCTCCGGGATCGGCATCGAGATGCTCGTTTATTTCCACGATCTCCGACCCCATCGGAGAATAGAGCTCCGACACGGCCTTCACGGCCTCGATGGTTCCGAACGAGTCCCCCTCTTCGAACGTGTCACCAACGCTCGGGAGGCTTACGAAAACGATGTCGCCGAGTTCGCCCTGGGCGTAGTCGGTGATGCCGATCTCCACGATGGCTGGGTCGTCGGTCAGCTTGACGTATTCGTGCTCGCTGGTATAGCGGAGATCGTCGGGAAGGTTGGACACCGGGACTCCCTGTTCAGGTAGAGGGGCGTTGTTTGGGCTGGGAGGATACCCGCTGGCTGGCCCGAAATCAAGCGGTTTCGGTCAGCCGGCCCTGGCCGCCAAAGCCTGCCAGACGGCCCGCGCGGCCAGCTCCAATTGGGCCGGAGTTCCGTCGTTGTCGATGACGTAGTCGCTGCGCTCACGCTTGGCCTCTGTCGGGTCCTGGGCCGCCAGCAGCCGATCCGCTTCGACGGCCTCAAGGCCGCGGTTTTCGACCAGGCGCGCCTTGCGGGTAGCGGTCGGTGCGTCCACCAGAACGATCACGTCGAACACAGCGGGATCGGCCGCTTCGAACAGGAGGGGGATGTCGCTCACCAGAATGGCGTCTCCCCGGGCGCGGGCCTCCGCTTCCAGGTCCTGGCGCCGCGCGAGGACCGCCGGGTGAACGATGCTGTTGAGTGACTGGCGAGCGGCCTCGTCTTTCATGACACGGTGCCTGAGTGCCGCCCGGTCCAGCGTTCCATCGTTCTGAAGGATGTCGGGTCCGAACGCGCTCACCATCAGTCCGAGCACGTCGGTCCCGGGTTGTTGCAGTTGGCGGACGATGACGTCGCTGTCGATCAGCGTGGCGCCCCAGTTTTCGAACAACCGTGCGACGATCGATTTGCCCGCGGCGACGTTTCCGGTGAGTGCGACGTTCAACATGATGAGATGTTCCAGGAGCGAGTCGCTACAAGAGTGCTGTCTGGTCCTCGTCTTCGCGCGGCACCTCGTGGCAGTGGCGGCAGCGAGCTTCGTAACTCTCCTGCCCCCCGACCATGATGGTCGGCGAGTCGTATCGCGCGGGGCGGCCGTCGATGAGGCGTTGATTGCGGCAAGCCAGATCGCCGCACCGCACGCAAATGGCTTGCAGTTTGGTTACCTGCTCGGCGATGGCCATCAGATGTCCCATGGCGCCGAACGGGTCGCCTCGGAAGTCGGTGTCCGTGCCCGCCACCGCGACACGTATCCCGCGACCCGCCAGTTCGGTGACTACATCGATGACGGCGTCATCGAGGAATTGTACTTCGTCGATGGCGACCATTGCCACGTCGGTGTGCAAGTGTCGGAGGATTTCCTCGGCCGTGTCGATGGGAATTGCCTCGAGTTCCGCGCCGTCGTGACTCGACACGCTGTAGAGACCGGCGTAGCGAGCGTCGAGATGCGACTTGAACACTTGCACACGCTGACGAGCGATGATGGCCCGGCGCACGCGCCGGATGAGTTCTTCACTTTTGCCGCTGAACATCACGCCGCAAATGACTTCGATCCATCCGGCCTGGCGACCGTAATACATCTCCGTGCCTCCCGTCGAGCCGCGTGAGGATAGCCCGCGGCTGGGGGAGGGTCAAGAACCCGAAAAAGCCCATCTCTTGCGGTTTTCCGCCCTTTATACCGATATTGAGGCCGCAAACAGGGCGCTTCCGGTGATCGTGGTGTTGGGAGGCTGGCACCGGCTCCCCACCCCTCGCCGAGGAGATAGCTTCATTTCCTGTGTTCCTCATTCAAGGAGAGTTTCGTGAACAAGCAAGAGATGGTGGACTCGCTCGCAGGTCGGTTGGACACGTCGAAGGCCCAGGCTGGAGAGATCATCGACACGATCTTTGCAACCGACGGTGTCATTGCCAAGGCCCTCAAAAAGGGTGACAAGGTCCAGATCGCAGGGTTCGGCAACTTCGAGACCCGCAAGCGTGCCGCCCGGCAGGGTCGCAATCCGCAGACTGGCGCTACCATCAAGATCAAGGCGTCAACTGTTGCGGCGTTCCGTCCAGCCAAGGCCCTGAAGGATCTGGTAAACAAGTAGCCGTAAACGACTTAGGTCGTCAGGCGCCGACGGGCGCCACCTGTTTTTCGCTGTGAACGGGCCACCCCGCTGGGTGGCCCGTAAGCGTTTCCGGAGGGTCCTCAGCGCTGGCGTTCGAGGCGAGCGATGATCTTCCGGCGGCGGATGGTCCGGCCCGTGAGAGACTCGGCTACCGCTTCCGCCTGGTCGGCGGGGAGTTCGATGAGGGAGAACGTCTCGTGTAAATCGATCTTGCCGATATGCTCCGGTGGCACCTTGAGGTCGCGCGTCAGCATGGCCACGAAGTCGGCCGGGGTGGCCCCGTCCTTCTTCCCGGCGGTGACGAAAACCTTGGTGGAGCGTCCCTGGCCAGCCGGTTTCGCCTTCCCCGGGGGGGGGCTGGGGGTCGGTTTGGGCGCCGGCTCTGGTTCGGGTTCAGGGCTCGATTCGGTGGTCCACAGCCGGTAGAGGGCCGCGGCTACCATGGCAGGATCGTGCCGCTGGAACACCGGTCCGAGGGCGTTGACAGCCCTATCGAGGTCGCTGCCGCCCGTCCCGATCATTCCCTCGATCCTGGACCGTTGTTTGGCGAGGGTGCGATCGACGACGTCGACGGACCCGGGGAGCAGAAGCGTTTCTAGCGCGCTCGCGTGGCCGGCGAGATAGGGAATTTCCCACACTTGTGATACCACTATCAGCCGGTCGGTTGCCGAGTTCAGGCGAACCAGATCCTCCGGCCGGGGCAAGTCGGCTGCGACGATCATCTTGGCGGGAGCGATGTCGCCACGCGTGACCTGCACCTCGAACGGTGTCTTGGCCAGCGCTTCGGTCACTATCGATTCGGTCTCAGACGCCGCGGTCCACACTGACGCCGAGATTGGTTCCAGGAGATCGATGACTTGGCGAACCGCCGTCCCGATGTCTGTTCCCGAAACGGACGCCACCGTGATGGGTAGCTCAATCCGCGATGACATGCCAAGCGGGGGCACACCAAGCACCAGAGCCTTGCGCAGGTATCGCTCACCCAATTTCTCAGCCCGGCGGGGCTCGGCGGTGTAGAGGATGCGTTGTGCTTCGGCCGGGAGATCTTGCATGATGCCGGCCAGGGCCGTGTCGTCGTCCCATGTCTCCGGCCAGGCCAACAGAACCGCCGGAGCCGAAGAGAGGGGCAGGGACGAACGCGCCAGGAGCGCCAGCGCAGTATCCGGGCTGGTGACGAGGGCGGTCACGCGTTTCAGGCGGAGGAGGTTCACGGCCCGACCGGCTTCGCGGGCGGTGAGAATGGTGCCGTCAGTATCGCGCCAGGCTCGTGCCAGTGCCTGCCCGATCGAATCGAGCATGGCGTCGCTCGCCAAGACGATTACTTGGAGGCCGGTTTCCTCGGCTAGATGGGAAAGGGCCGCCGCCG
Organism: Gemmatimonadota bacterium; assembly: GCA_039656035.1. Classification (GTDB taxonomy): domain Bacteria; phylum Gemmatimonadota; class Gemmatimonadetes; order Gemmatimonadales; family GWC2-71-9; genus N074bin45. The sequence continues at coordinate 2,072 of JBDHMR010000188.1, read as the reverse complement.
CCGGCTGAAGGTAGATCGGCGCCGGTGGCATGACTGCCACCACGTTGCCGCCCCGGGCCACGGTCGGTTCTATGTTCGCTGCATGGGCAGGATCCCACGACGGATCTCTTGCCGCTCCGGCTGCACCGGCCGGCGACTGCTGTTCGCTCGTTTTCACGACACACCCTCGATTGTCAAATAGCGCTTCGATGAAGGGTGGGGAAACTACCGCAATTGCCCGGGCCAGGCCACCCGCGGTGGTGTTGACAGGCTTTGACTACGAGGGGAGCTTTCTCCGATCACGCACCGGCACAGGGGAGCCCAGCATGCCCGACGGACTGTCAGAAAACCTCGCCTACCTCGAACCGTCACAAACGGTGGCGATCTCGAACCCGACTTCGGGACGCCGGCGTGGGCGTCCCAGGCGGGCATCGATGCCATCAATAGAGGGAAGACCCATTACGCGCCCAACGCGGGCATTCCCGAGTTGCGGACCGCGGTGGCGGTGAACCTGTCGCGCATGAGCGATGGACGAGCGGTCAATCCCGACAACATCATCATCACCACCGGCGCCAAGCAGGCCGTGTTCAATGCCTGCTTTGCGCTGTTCGGTCCCCACGACAAGGTTCTCATCCCGACACCCGCGTGGGTGTCCTACCCCCAAATAGTGCGGCTGTCCCGCGCGGAACCGGTGGCGGTGCCGGGAGACCCGGAGTGGGGCCTGAAGGTGAGCGTCGACGACCTGGAGCGCCGGGTCGACAAACTCACCAAGGGAATCATTCTGAATTCGCCGTGCAACCCGACCGGGTCGGTATACACCCACTCGGAGTTGAAGGCGCTGGCGGAGTGGGCCCACGAGCACGACATCTGGGTCATCTCGGATGAGATCTACCGGCTGATTTCCTATGGATCGAAACCGGCGGCGTCGATGCTCGACCTCGAAGACGAACTGCTCGAGCGGACCGTCGTCATTTATGGAGCGAGCAAGGCCTACGCCATGACCGGCTGGCGCATCGGGGCTGCTCTGGTGCCGACACCATTGTTCAAGGCAATGTCGGCGATACAGTCGCACACAACCAGCGCGGCATCCCAGCCGTCACAGTGGGCGGCGCTGGAGGCGTTTACCAGCGATCAGGTCCAGGCGGACGTGAAAAAGATGGTAACGGCGTTCCGGGAGCGGCGGGACTATCTGGTCGAGCGGTTCCGCTCGGAGATGCCGGGCATTGAATTCGTCGAGCCGCACGGAGCGTTCTATTTCTTCTTCAGGATCGACACGCTGGTGGCCGACGGTGGCAGCAAGAAGTTCTGTCATGACCTGATGGACAAGACCGGGGTAGCGCTGGTACCGGGGGCGGCGTTTGGCGACGACCTGTGGGTGCGGCTGAGTTACGCCGTTTCCCTCAAGGAGCTGCGAGACGCCATGGATCGAATGATCCCCTTCATTCAGGAGCTGGCTTCGACTCGGGCGGCATACGCCTAGGCCGGTGTCCTGACACCTCGCCGGACCGCTTACCTTTCCCGCATGCCAGCCGTGAGTACAGTCAGTCTGCGCCGGCTTCTGAGCCAGCGCGGGCTGACACCCGCTACCTGGATCCCGGAAGCGAGCCAGGGTCGAGCCGAAGAGGCCACCATCAAGCCGGCCCGGCTGGTGGAGGGTACGGCGATGACGACCCACCCGGTGGGCCAAGCTGAACCGTGGCCCGACTCGGTGGCATTCCTCGACGGGATCCAGCGCTACGAGATCGTCGGCTACCTCGACACTGCGCCGCTGGTGGTTGCCCGGGTCGCGGCGGCGGTCAGGGTGCGATCCGGTCCCGGTAAACGGCCGCGGCTGGCCGTGGCGTTGGAACGCCGCCTGGCGATCGGCCGGCCGGAAGTACTGGAGCGGGTGGCAGACTTACTGGGTGACACCAGGCTCATGCCGCTCGACGACGAAGTAGCCGGTCGCCCCGTGCGTGAGGTGCAAGCCGCTCGCAAGGTGGTCGACCGGGAGCGCGGTGCGGCGGAGCTAGAGGTCGGCCGGGAGTTCCGAGCCGAGTCGGACGCCTGGCTGGTGGTCGACGGTGCCCTGTCGGAAGGCATCGACTGGGTGG
>JBDHMR010000187.1:0-6394 GCA_039656035.1 Gemmatimonadota bacterium | reverse complement strand
TTCACATTTTACTTCCGAGCCCACCATTTCGGTCAACTCGTCGCCGTCATCTTCCAGCACGCTCGACAGGCTCCAGCCGGCGTCCGCGGTCCGCTGGTAGACGTAGCCGGTTCCCTGCGCCATGTCGGTCCCGAGTGCGCCAACGACCACCAGGTCGACACCGGAGGCCATGGAGCCACCGAAGAACGCGTTGGGACCGAGGTCATCCGGCGCCACCGTGCCATGGATGCTCCAGGTGCCGTCCGCGGCGCGGGTGAAGTGATGCGCCCTGCCATGCCCTTCGAACCCCGGCTCACCGACCCAGGCATCGCTACCCGAGAGCGCCACGGCGCGGCCGAAGGAACTCTTGGTGGTCGAATCGGGCATCAAACTTCCAGCCGGCGACCAGTCACCTGAATCGTTTCGTTGGTAGATGGAGATGCCATTCTGGTTGGCCCGCGAACCGGGCGCAACGGCGAGCAGTCCGTTGGACAACGTCAGTCGGGTGCCGAACCGGAGTGGTTTGTCGACCGGTGACTCGAACCCTCCCACTTCAGACCAGGCGCCGGCCTCGGCGTCGAAACGCAGGACATAGACCCTGCCGCGTCGCTTGGCCGCGCGCGGGGCGCTGACGATGAGGTCGGTCCCGTCGAAGGCCATGGCCGAGCCGAACCGCGAGGTGGCGGCGCCGTCGCTAGCTGTGATTACGGCGGTTTGCGACCAGCCACCCCCGGTGCGACGGAACACGTAGACAGCTCCTGCCGCCTTGTCCTGCCGCGGAGCTGCCACGAAGAGGATGTCGCCATGTACCGCGACAGCGTCGCCGAAGGCCTCCGCCGGAAGACTGTCGTTCTCGACCGAGGCCACCACCGATCCGGCCTCTTGCCAGACGTCACCGTTGCGGGTGAAGAGGTACACCATCCCGTCGCCGTCGTTGTCTTCCGGGGATACCACGGCCAGAGTTCCGCCTCCCACCGCCATTCGATCGCCGAACTCGTTGCCGACCATGCCGCCAGCGGCCTCCAGGACAGCCGCTTCGACCCAGGCCCCGTCGCCGGCCTGCCGGAAGACGTGGACGGTGCCGGCGCGGTCCGCCTTGAGTGGAATGAAGGGCGACTGGCCGGTGCGGCTCACCAGGATCTCGCCATCCGCCACGGCAACGGCGGTGCCGAACCCAGTCATGGCTTCCGGGGCCACGCGCGCGGTCTGCGCCTCGCCCCACTCGGCAAAGGAAAGGAGGGCTAGGACTAGTGTGATCGCAAGGGACGCCCTGAGGGGGCGCTTGCCGCCACCCCCGGAATGCCCCATTCTTGATGGCTGAACTCACCCATACGAGACCAATGCCTAACACAGTTTCCATCGACGGGCCCCGCCGCCCCGCCGCTCAGCTGCCCCGCCGATGACCGAAGTCATCGAGCGCCTCCGGGATATCCTGGGCCAGCAGTACGAAATCGAGCGCGAGCTACCTGGCGGCGGCATGAGCCGGGTGTTTCTGGCGCGCGAGGTGAGCCTGGACCGTCAGGTGGTGGTCAAGGTGCTGCCGCCCGAAATGGCCGCCGGCGTGAGCATCGACCGCTTCCGGCGCGAGATCCAGATGGCGGCCAAACTGCAGCACCCGCACGTGGTGCCGCTGCTGACCGCCGACGCCTCGGGCGACCTGTTGTACTACATCATGCCGTTCATCGAAGGCGAATCCCTGCGCCAGAAACTGGAGCGTGAGGGCGAGCTTCCCATCGGCGAAACGGTGCGCATCCTGCGCGAGGTGGTCGACGCGCTCGACTACGCCCACAGCCAGGGCATCGTCCACCGTGACATCAAGCCAGACAACATCATGTTGTCGCGCAACCACGCCTTGGTCACCGATTTCGGCGTGGCCAAGGCGGTGGCCGAGTCGGGGCGCAGCGATCTGACCTCGCTGGGAGTGGCGCTGGGTACGCCGGCGTATATGGCGCCGGAACAGGCCGCGGCGGACCCGCACGTCGACCACCGCGCCGATCTCTACGCCGTGGGTGTCGTGGCCTACGAACCGTTTTCGGCGCCCAGCCCACAGGCTGTGTTGGCCGCGCACGTGACCCAGACCCCCGATCCCATCACTACCTACCGGACTACCGTGCCGCAGCCGTTGGTCGAAGTGGTCATGCGCTGCCTCGAGAAGCGCGCGGCCGACCGGTGGCAGAAGGCCGACCAGTTGATCCCCCAGTTGGATGCTCTGGCCACCTCAAGCGTCGGCATGACTCCTGTCAGCGGAGGCGTCACGCCAACGGGTACCCAGCCGGTTGATGCCTACCAGATCGCCCAGGCTGCGAAACAAGGGCACCCCGTTCGCGTGGCCGGGCTGTTCGTTCTGGCTGCCGTCGGAGTGTTGGCCATCGTCTATGCCTTGATCCAGGCGCTCGGTCTGCCTGATTGGGTGCTGCTCGGAGCCGTGGGTCTGATGGCGCTGGGCTTTCCCGTCATGTTGTACACTGGGCACGCGGAGCAACGCCGGGCTGTTCACCAGGCCACCGGCATCTACGATTCGTCCGCGCAGAAGGGGCTTCACGGCTGGTTCACGTGGCGCCGGGCCATGCTTGGGGGGCTGGGAGCGTTCGTCGGCCTGGGGGCGGTCACCGTTGGATACGCGGCCATGCGATCCATGGGGATCGGACCGGCCGCCACGCTGACCACCTGCGGGGCGCTGGGCGAACAGGACAAGTTGGTGCTGGCGGACTTCGAGAATCGGACGGCCGACTCGATGTTGGGCGCGTCGGTCACCGAGGCCTTGCGAATCGACCTGTCGCAATCACCGGTGGTGAAACTGCTGGATGACAGCGAAGTGCGCAGCGCGCTCCAGCGCATGGGGCGGGAACCTGATTCTCCGGTGGATGAGGAGACGGCACGGGAGATCGCCGAACGCGAAGGGGCCAAGGCCATGGTGGTGGGCGACATCAGCACCCTGGGCAAGGGGTACGTGCTGTCGGCCAAGGTGGTGGCGGCTCGCGACGGCTCAGTGCTGACGGCGCATCGGGAGACGGCCGACGACGACGGTGAAATCATTGCGGCGGTGGACCGGTTGTCGCGCAAATTGCGCGAGCGGGTGGGCGAATCGCTCAAGAGTATCCGCACCACCGACCGGCTGGACATGGTGAGTACTTCGTCCTTGGCGGCTCTGCGATTGTACCGTGAGTCCAATGATGCCGTCACCCAGGGTGACATCGGGCGCGGGCTCGCTCTGTTGCGGGAGGCACTCGCCGAGGACAGCACCTTCGCCATGGCCTGGCGACGCCTGGCGGTGGTCATGGGGAACAACTTCGGTGATCCGCAGGAGGTGGCTGATGCGGCCACCAAGGCATACCTGCTTCGTGACCGGCTGCCCGAGCGCGAACGACAGTTGGCCACCGCCTACTATTACAGTTCGGTCGATTACGACGAAAGGAAAGTCGAGAACGCCTACCGGACACTGATCGATCGTTATCCCGACGAGGGCGCCGCGCTCAACAATCTGGCCGTGCTGCTCAATGGCCTCAGGCGTTTTGCCGAGGCGGAGGAACTCGCGGCGCGAGCGATCGAAACGGGAGTCCGCTGGCCGTTCTACAGCAACCATATCGTGGCACAGCTAGGACAGGGCAAGATGGCCGAGGCGTACGAGACCATCGAAATGTACGAGGAGGCGGTCCCGGGGTCGCCTATAGCGACCCGGTTCCGCATGTGGCTGGCCCGGCGGGAACACGACGCGGCCAAGACGGATTCGTTGGCGACCGAACTGTACCGGCGGCCCGAGGCTGCCTGGCAACGATGGGGGCTCCTCAACCTCACTGGTGTGGACGAACTCCATGGCGAAGTCCGCGAGGCGGATCGTCGGTTGCAGGCGTTAATGGACCTCGATGAAGAACAAGACAACCTCGGGGCGTATCACGGGTGGGCTGCATGGCGCGGACAACTGGCCCTCAGATACCTCGCCGACACGGCCGCCGCCCTGGCTGCGGTGGAGGAAGCGCGCACTCGACATCCGTTGAGTGACCTCTCTCCGACAAGCAGGCCTTATACAGCTTTGGCCAGTTTCTACGCAAACGCGGGCGAGGTCGGCCAGGCCAAGGCGTTGTTCCAGGAGCACGAGACGTTGGTGCCAGAGGGATACCGGCGTGGCGACGGCTCGACCGATCGAGCCCGCGGTGACATCGCCATGGCGGAGGGACGCTACCGGGAAGCGCTCGACGCCTACCGTGCCGCCTACGAGGCCGGCACCTGCAACACTTGTGGCGTGCAGCAAGTGGGTCTGGCGTACGAGCGTCTCGGCCTGGCCGACTCGGCCATCGCCATGTATCAGTTTGCCGTAGAGGATCCCTCGCTGGCCGCAGTGGTCCGGGATGTTCTGGCGCGGTTTCACCTACAAACGTCTCGGCGAGCTGTTCGAAGATCGGGACCGCCAGCAGGCCCTGGATTACTACACCCGGTTCGTCGACCTGTGGCGGGATGCTGATGCCGAGCTGCAGCCCGCAGTCGAGGAAGTGCGGCAGCGAATGGTAGAGTTGAGCGGGGAACAGAATTGATGGCAATTGGCAATTGGAAATTGGAAATTGGCTGTCGGTTGCAAACTGATAGCCGACCGCCAATCCAGAAGGGAAAAACTGTTGGCTGACTTCATCGACCGCATCCAGGCTGCCGTCGGCGACACCTACAACATCGAGAAGGAACTCGGCGGTGGTGGAATGAGCCGCGTGTTCCTGGCCGAGGAAGTGGCGCTCCACCGGAAGGTCGTCATCAAGGTGCTGCCGCCGGACATGGCGGCGGGGGTTAATCAGGACCGGTTTCGTCGTGAGATTCAACTGGCGGCTTCGTTGCAACACCCGCACGTGGTCCCGTTGCTAACCGCCGGATCGGACGACGATCTCCTCTACTACGTGATGCCCTACATCGAGGGAGAATCCCTCCGGGCCAAGCTGTCGCGCGAAGGCGAGCTGCCGCTCAAGGAAGTCATTCGCATCATCCGGGAAGTGACCGACGCGCTGTCGTTCGCCCACCGCCATGGCGTGGTCCACCGCGACATCAAGCCCGACAACATCCTGCTCTCGGACGGCCACGCGGTGGTGACGGACTTCGGCGTGTCGAAGGCGGTGTCCGAATCGACCGGCGGTGCCTCGTCGCTGACCTCGCTGGGCGTGGCGCTGGGTACACCCGCCTACATGTCACCAGAGCAGGCGGCGGCGGATCCGCACGTCGACCACCGGGCCGACATCTACGCCCTGGGCGCCATGGCGTACGAGATGTTGACCGGCCAGCCGCCGTTTACCGGTGTCACCCCGCAAGCTGTGTTGGCGGCGCAAGTGACCGAGCCCCCGGCGCCGGTGGACCGCCACAGGACCACCATCCCCGTACCCTTGGCCACTGTGGTCATGCGCTGCCTGGAGAAGAGGCCGGCCGACCGGTGGCAAGCGGCGAACGAGATATTGCCGCTGCTCGAATCGGCGGGTACGCCCAGCGGCGGCATGACTCCGACCGGGACGGCGCCATACCAGGCGGCCGACGCCGCTGCCGGCCGCCACGTCCATCCGGTGCGGGTGGCCCTGCTTTTCGTTTTGGCGGCCGTAGGCGTGCTGGCGCTGGTGTACGGCGCGGTCATGCAATTCGGTCTGCCGCTTTGGGTGTTCTGGGGCGGGGTGGGCCTGCTGGCGATCGGCTTCCCCATCATGTTGGTCACTGGCCACCACGAACGCCGCCGGGCTGTGGCGGCGGCTGCGGGGATGACTACGACGACCCATGCCAGCGTCGGTATCCGCCGCTGGTTCACCTGGCGCATGGCGCTCTTGGGCGGTGTTGCGGGCTTTGCCGGTCTTGGCGTCGCCGCCGCCGGCTATACCCTCATGCGGGTCATGGGGATCGGACCCGTGGGGACGGTGATGGCGTCGGGCGCCCTCAACGCCAAAGACCCGATCATCATCGCGGAATTTGAGAATCGCACACCCGATAGCACGCTGGGTCGGACGGCAACGGAGCTCCTGCGGATTGGCCTCACGCAATCCCAGGTGGTCAAGGTCCTGCAACCCACGCAAGTGGAGGCGGTCCTCAAGCGCATGCAGCGGGATCCCTCCACAACCGTTGATCCGCCGCTGGCCCGGGAAATGGCGGAACGGGAGGGGATCAAGGCCTACATAGCCGGCGAAATCGTAGCAGTCGGCAGCGGTTTCGCCATCTCAGCCAGCCTAACCTCGAGCAACGGTGACGTGTTGGTCGCTCGCCAGGCCAACGCGGCCGACGCCAATGGAATTGTCAGCGCCATGGACGAGTTGTCCTCTGGTCTGCGGGAACGTATCGGCGAATCGCTCACTACCATCCGGCGGAGTGGGCCATTGGACAAGGTCACCACGGGCTCGCTCCGGGCGCTGCGGCTGTACACCCAAGCCCTCAAGGCCGAAAACGACGGTGACCCGGCACGGGC
>JBDHMR010000186.1:0-6583 GCA_039656035.1 Gemmatimonadota bacterium | reverse complement strand
CAGGGTGTACCCCGTAGGGAGGGTGAATTCGCGGGCAACGACCTCTTGGGCCTCGGCCACGTAGCTGCCCACATCGCGATCGCCAATATCCACGAACACGATGGTCACTGGAAACGCATTTTCGGTTTTGATCGCCATGGGCCCCATCCGTACCGTCACGCTGGCCACCTGGCCCAGAGGAATCTGCCGCCCGCTCGGCGAGGCGATGATGACGTCTCGCAGCTTGGCCGGATCGTCACGCCGTTCGCGCGGGTAGCGCACGTTGACCGTGTAACGCTCCCGGCCTTCGACGGTGACGGCCGCGTCGGTGCCAACTGTCCCCGCTGCCCTCGCTGTCACCCGCCTCCGCTGTCATCCGCCCTCGCCCAACTCTCCCAGATACTGCCTGTCCCACGTGGCTATCATGCTCTCCAACTCGGAATACGGGCCCGGCCGGTAAGCCCGCGAGGAGATCCCCCGCTGCGACTTCTCGCTCACTTCCCAATCCTGCTTGTTGGTCATGTTCCAGAACTCTACCGCGTCGCTGGGATCGAAGTCGGCCTGCGTCATCGCGTCCGGATGAAACAGCCACTGGCACACGACCCGGCTCCGATCCGGCGCCAGGCGCTGGATTTGATGTACCAGCACGTAATCCGGGTGAAGGCTCAACAACATGTTGGGGAAGATGGTGTAGTAGTAGATACGGTTCAGGTCTTCCCCTTCCACGTCACCCAATGTCGGCGCGCAAGTGCGGCCCGACATTGTCATGCTGCCGCCATCCTGCGCCAACCGCATCGGGCCGCCAAGAAACGGGCCTTCTTCCAAGTCGTTGGTGCTGTTGCGATAGGGACTAAGTCTATTGAGCGCCGGATGCAGGCTGGGGCAGTGATAGCACTCGGAGTAGTTCTGCACCACCAGCTTCCAGTTGGCCGCCACGTCATACGCGATCTCGTGTGCCACCTTCAACTCCGTCATGCGCCACTGCTGGAACTTGCCGATCAGCGGTGCATACGCCTCTTCGAACGACTCGGCGTCAGGATCGAGATTGACGAAAATACCGCCTTCCCACACCGCCACCGCCACATCCAGCAGGGGGTAATCGGCTTTGTCGAATCCCTCTACCTCATCCATGTTCGGGGCTCCGATCAAACTGCCGTCCAGCGCATAGGTCCACGCGTGATAGCAACACTGAATCGACTTGGACAACCGGCCCTCGGCAGCGGCACACAGTTGCGTTCCCCGGTGACGGCAGGTGTTGTGGAAGGCTCGCACTTCGGCGTCGTCGAGCAGGATGATGACACTCTCGCCATCGACCTCGAACACGAAATAACTCCCCGGCGCCGACAGGCGAGATAATCGCCCGGCGTAAAGCCAGCGCTTCAGAAATATCCGGTCCGTCTCCTGGTCGTACACCTCGGTGGAGGTGTAGTACTTGCGGTCCAGCGTGCGTGCGCCGAGTGCTGTGCGGGTCGACATGCTCGGATCCTCGGTAAGCTGGGGCAGGGCCGATCAGTCCGTCTCCGGAAGATATAGCAGCCCGCCCGCCCACTGGGAACATCTCCAACCTGCTGTGAAGTACCTCGGGGGTGCCTGGGTCCCGCCAATGGCGACAGATTGCAGCATGCCGCCATCATCGCCGCCCCCGTCCGGTACCGACCCTAGTCGCTCGCGCCGGTGGATCGTGCTGCTTGCCCTCATTGGGGCCGTCCTCTTGGTGGTGGCGGTCGGCGGTGAAGTGGTGCGGCCCACGGTAACCTTCATTCGCTCGGTCGCCGAGGGCGCGGAAGGTGGCACGCTGGCGGCCATCTACGGCCTGGCGGCAGCGTTCACTTTTCTGACCGTACTCCTGCCGCTCCCAGCCGAGGCGTCCGCCTTCCTTAATGGCAGCCTGTTTCCGGCGCCGGTGGCGTTCGTCCTCACTTGGACCATGGCCATGGCGGGCGCCTCGGCGTCCTATGAGATCGGCCGGCACTACGGCCGCGCTCCCGCCCACAGGATTTTCGGGACCGCCCCGATGGACCGGGTGGAACGACTGCTGGACCGCGCCGGCTGGCCGACTCTGCTGGCGCTTCGCCTCTCCCCCGTCATGGCGTTTACCGCCATCAACTGGGCCAGCGGTATCCTGGCGCTATCGCGTCCGGTCTTCTACTGGACGACCGCGGCGGGCCTGGTCCCCGGAACGTACGTATTCACGGTAGTTCCCGATCTCCTGCAAAGCGGCGCGTCGACGGCCAAGCTGGTCGGCATCGCCGGCGCGGCTGCCATAGGGCTGCTCGGGGTTTCCTTTCTCCGAATGCGACGGGGCGGCGAGAGCAAACGATAGGTGGGGCGCAGCCATCTGGCAGTTCAGCACCTGCGTAGGTATACTGACCGCTGAACCTTCCATGAGAGTCATAGAATGCCCAAGACCGCTTGGCCTCTCTTTGCCGGCGTCCTAGCACTAGTCGCAACCCTCTCCGTTCACGATTCTGCTGCTGCGCAAACAGCCGATACCGTCGTCCTGCGGAGCGGCAACCCCGTCATCGGGGAGATCAAGTCTTTCCGCCGTGGTTCGCTCTCCTTCGACACCGACGAGATGGATGTCGTCAGCATCGATTGGGACGACATCGCCTTCCTCACGAGCGCCCGGTTCTTTGAGGTCCAGTTGTCTTCTGGAGCAGAGTTCTATGGTTCCCTAGCCCCGGCAGACACCGCGGTCCTCATCGTCGCAGGGGTGAGTCGAGCCGACACCGTGGCCTTCCGGGACGTAGTGAGTATTCGGCCGTTCGACAGCGGCTTCTTTGCCCGCACCAACGGCTTCGTCGACCTCGGCACCAACATCGCCAGGGCCAATAGCCTTTCCTCCATATTCCTGAATGGACAGTTCACCTACCGCGGCCCGAAGTGGGGCTTCAACGTGGGAGCCGATTTCTACCGTCAACGCCAAGAGACCACGGACACGGCCGGCCAGACGACAGAACAATCGACTAAACGGAGTTCTGCCAGCCTCAGGGGAGATCGCTTCTTAGGCGCCAAGTGGGCCTTGAGTGCCTCGGGCACGGTGGAAGAAAACCAGGAACTCGATCTCGACGCACGGCTTCTCGGATCGCTGGGCGGGCAGTTCCAGGCAGTGCGCAACCAGGGCATCGAATTGGCTGTCATTGCGGGAGGCACTATCAACGACGAACAGTTCGTCGGTGTACCGCGGAACACAACGGCGGAGCTTCTCATTGGTGGCAACTTCGACATGTTCGACGTGGGTAATCTGGATGTGTTCACCAGCCTCAGTACTTACACCAGTGCGAAAGACGGCGGCCGGATTCGAGTCTCGTTCGACGCCCGGGTGGCCTGGGAATTCATCAGCGACTTCAACCTCGGTTTCACGGTCATCGAGCGTTACGACAGCCAGCCTCCGTCGCCCGACGCCGCCAACCGGGATTTCCAATACTCACTGACCTTCGGCTGGAGCTGGAGTTGACCGGTTGCGCCGGCGGCGTCCCACGGGATATCACATGACATCTAAAGTCCTCATCATGGGTGCGGCAGGAAAAGACTTTCACGTATTCAATACGGTGTATCGCGACGATGATACCGCCGAGGTGGTCGCCTTCACCGCCACCCAGATCCCCGGCATCGACGAACGCCGCTATCCGGCGGAACTGGCCGGGCCCAGGTATCCCAACGGCATCCCCATCGAGCCCGAAGAATCGCTCGAAGCGCTAATCCGGCAGCACGGAGTTGATCTGGTAGTGTTTGCCTACAGCGACGTCCGCTACCAGTACGTCGACGACAAGCGCGCCATGGTCGAGGCGGCGGGAGCCCGGTTCGAGACCGCCCCCACACGCGCGGTTATGGTCCCCAGCAGTAAGCCCGTGGTGGCCGTCTGCGCCGTGCGGACGGGGTGCGGCAAGAGCCAGACGTCACGCTACGTGGCGCGCCTCCTCCAGGACATGGGCAAGCGTGTCGGCATCGTTCGCCACCCGATGCCGTACGGCGACCTCACCAAACAGCGCGTCCAACGGTTTGCCACCCTCGAGGACCTCGCCGCCCAGGACTGCACCATCGAAGAAATGGAAGAGTACGAACCACACATTAAGAACGGCATGGTCGTGTGGGCCGGCGTGGACTACGAAGCCATCCTGCGCCAGGCAGAGCAGGAAGCCGACGTCATTTTGTGGGACGGGGGAAACAACGACACGCCGTTCTACAAACCTGACCTGCACATCACTCTGGTCCAGTCGGTGCGGCAGCACAATCCGGACGCCCAGGTGATATACGCCAACAGCCCGGTGACGGCCGCCGACCCTTCCATAATCGAGGGTGCCCGCATTCTGGCGGTGGAAGACGGGCCCACCCTGACCCATGGTGAAATGCCGTACGGCGCCGCCGTGATCGCCGCCAAACAGCACGGCGCCTCAGCAATTGTCGACCCCCGGCCCTGGGTGGTCGGGAGCATTGTCCAAACCTTCGAACAATATCCGGCGATCGGGCCGTTGCTTCCCGCCATGGGCTATGGGGAGGCGCAGATACGCGATCTGCAGGAAACCATCAACGCCTGCGACTGCGACGCGGTGGTAATCGGCACTCCGATCGACCTGGCGCGGGTCTTGACCATCGACAAGCCCCACACCCGCGTTACCTACGAGATGGAACAGAGCGCGGGCCCACCGCTGGAAGACATTCTCCGCGAAGCGGTCGGCTGAACGACACACCCGGCCTACCTCAGGACAGCAGCTTGCGGTACCGCACCCGCAACGACGCTTCCCCCGCTTCCATGACCGTCTCTTCAGACATGGCCTCGAAGCCGAAATCCCTGAGGATGCGATCCATGTGGACGTGGTCTTTCCGGGTGCGAGTCCATAGCTCTTTCCCGCCCAGATCTTTCACGATGTAGATTCGCCGATCGATCAACGCGTGAGCCAGTCCCAGACCCGAGGCCTCGAGGTGGTGGAAGTAGACGACGTTGTAGAACACGTCCCGTTCCTTGCCTCGAATATCGATTCCCAGCTCGTCGGCGTGATCGCTACCGAGCCGTTCGACGATGGCACAGGCGAGTACCCGGTTCGATTCCCCCAGGACCTCGCCGTCGTCGTCGACCGCCGCCACCCAGTAGCTGTCCAGTGCGGCAACATCCAACAGATAGCTGAGCGAGTCCACACGCCCCGGCGTGGGATAATCTGCCCAATGCTCGTGCCACAGGGCGCTCTCGTCAAAGCACACGCTGTGCATGTGCGCCAACTCACGCAGGTGTAACAGAATGAACGAGTGATCGATCTGGCGTATCAACACGACCGTAGCTCCGCACTCTCGCCCACAGGAAAGAGGAACAGGCCCCGAGCCGTCGAGGCCGGTAGCCGAAAGCTACGAAAGAGTGGGTGAGGCCTGCAAGCGGTGGGGTTCGTGATTCCGGAATCCCCCCCGTCATCCTTCAGTCTTTGAGAGCCTCCAACGGATCCACCCTGGCCGCACGCTGGGCCGGGAGAATACCGCCCGCCACCGCCATGAGAAGTGCCAGCCCGGAAACACCCGCCAATACCAGCGGATCGAACCGCTCGACACCGAACAGCATCGACTCCAGAACCCGTGTGGAGAAAAATGCCCCCACCATGCCCACGCCAACGCCTATGACGGCCAGGCGCATGCCGTCGCCCAGCACCAACCGGACCACCGAGCGCGGCGTGGCTCCCAGCGCCAGCCGGATGCCGATTTCGCGACTGCGCTGACGCACGCGGAACGACAGCACGCCGAACTCACCCAGACCCGCCAGGACCAGCGCCAGCACCCCAAACAGCGACACCATCCACATCAACACCCGGCGCTCGGCGATGGACGTAGCTACCACACCGTCCATGGTCCCCATGCCGAAGGCCGGCTGATCCGGGTCCACAAGAGACACGATCTGCCGCGCCTTCTCCAGCACGATCCCTGGTTCAGCCGTCGTTTGGAACACGAACGTCATGTTGTTTCCCGCCGCCTGGAGGTGAGGCAGGTACATAGCCTCGCGGACACCCACGTCGAGAGACTGCATCTTGACGTTGCCAACCACTCCGACGATTTCCCGCAGCTGGCCGTTGTTTCCGTTACCCAGGCGGAACCGCATGCCGATCGGGTCTCTTCCCTGCGCGTGTCGATCCACCCACGCCTGGTTGACGATGGCCACCTGAGGGACGTCCCGCGTGTCGAAGGTGGTGAACTGCCTTCCGCGGAGCAGAGGGATCGACATGACGTCGAAGTATCCGTTGCTCACCACACGGAATTCGGCGTTGGGCCGCTCGTTGGCTGCTACCTCTTCACCTTCGAGCACGAAGCGGAGACCGTTCACCGAGCGCAGTGGGAGGTCGGACACGCCACCCGCCCGTGACACTTCAGGAAGCGCTTCGAGCCGGCGGATGACTTCACTATAGAAATGCACCCGATTGGGGAATTGCCGGTAGGCGCCCTCGTTGGGATCGATCTGCACCGGGAGATAGGTCTGCACCACCTTGACGTCCGTGGGGTCGAATCCCATGTCGACGCTCATCAGCTTGTCGAAGCTGCGGATCAGGAGGCCCGATCCGACCACCAGCACCACCGACACCGCGACCTCGCCTACCACGAGCCCGTCGCGCAACCAGCCGTGAGATCC
>JBDHMR010000185.1:0-4431 GCA_039656035.1 Gemmatimonadota bacterium | reverse complement strand
GTCGGCGTGTGGATGTCGAAGGATACAGAAACCATCGGTCCGGATGTCGACATCTACCGGTTGGCCCACCTGCTGCTCGACCGCGGGGTTCGACGCCTGCCGGTGATCGAAGACGGGAAGGTCGTCGGCCAGGTGAGCCGGCGCGATGTGCTCCGCGGCATCGAACGCATGCGCGACGAACGCCTGCACCTCCCCCGGCCGGAGTCGCCCACCCGGACCCAGCCGGGCCTGTACCTGTCCGCCACAGACGTCGACGGCAGCGTCATCGTCAACCGCATCAAGCGTGGCGGCTAGTATACGCGACAGGCTCGAGCAGTTCTTCGAGTTCCGCTCGTGGCAGAGTATCACTCTGTTTCTCACCACCGTCTTCGTCTTCCGGCTGACCTTCGGGCTGCGGTATTTCTGGGACGAAGACGCCCGCCAGATATATCTCATCGGCCTCGAGTTCTTCACTACCAGGACCTGGCCGTACTTCGGCCCGGACGTGGTCTACACGGGTTCCCATATTCCCGGCGCCCTCCAGGGAATACTTGTGGGAGGCCCGCTCTTTCTGGTGCCACTGCCCGAAGCGCCGTTCGTATTGTTGAACCTGCTGTCGGTCGGCGGGCTGGCCCTCCTGGCGTGGTACAGTTGCAGGCGGATGCCGGACCTCCCGCGCTGGTTCGTGTGGCTGTGGGTGTTCATAGTGCCTTGGGGCCTCTTCTTCAGTACCCGGACGGTCAACCCTGACTATCTGTTGGTGGGCTCGGCAATCTTTTTCGTCGGGCTATTCGAGAGCATTCCCTCCATCCGGGGAGGCGTGATCCGCCCCTGGCTGGGGGGAAGCATGATGGGCTTCGGACTCCTGTGGATCTTCCAACTGCACTTGTCCTGGCCAATCCTGTTGCCGCTGGTGGCATATGCGGCTGTGTCGAGCGCCAGGGCGGATCGCGGGGTCTTCGCCAGTACCGCCATCGGATTCCTGGTCGGAGCGGCCTTACCCGCACTGCTGCTACTCCCTACCTTCGTGGCCCATGGAATAATCGGTGGCCTGGGCGGAACCGAGCAAAACGCGGTGTACCAATTCCGCAATCCGCTGGAACTATTGGTAACCGTCCTGGCCCGGTTTCTGTCGTTCGCCAGCTACGAACTCCCCTACTTCATGGGTGGCCACACGGCGGATCGGATCGCCTTGCTGAAGCGCCACCTCTGGGTAGTCCCGTTCGCCGTCCTGCTGCTGGTCGTGGGGCACTTGCAACCGGTGGTGTTGCTGGTCGAGGGCTTCCGCAAGAAGATCCAGCGTGAATGGCCAGCGGTTCGCAATCTCACGTTGGCCACGGTGGTATTGCTGTTCCTCGCCTTCCTGTTCTCGGTCAAAGGCCCCAGTTCCCACACCTTCTATGTGGCGTTCCCCCTGGCGATGTTGTATTCCATGTATTGCTGGTACCCGTACCTTCAAAAACGGTTCTGGCGACGTTTCTCGGTGGGCGTGCTGCTAGCCGGGTTCATGATGAGCCTGGCCTTCATGTTAGAATACCATCCGCAACAATCCTTCGCCGTTGACCGCGCCGCAGCAGCCCGTGCCATACAGCAGCGCGACTATCGGATCATGGGGGAGCGGAGGAAGTGAATCTTGAATGCCATGAATAATGAGTGCCATGAATTTTGAATACCGCGAGGAATGTGGAATGCGACTTACCCTGAATGCCGTTTGGCGATCGCCCGTGAATTCACTGTTGCAGATTCAAGGCGTCCAATATTCGATATTCATCCTCTTCCTGGCGGCCGGGTGCGGAGGCGAGGACAAACCTCCTGCCTACGTTGGCTCGGCGGCTTGCGAGGAATGTCATGGTGAGGTCACCGAGGCGTGGCGTGGCTCGCACCACGACCTGGCCATGCAGGTGGCCGACGACTCCACGGTGCTCGCTGATTTCGACGACGCCACATTCGAGTATGCCGGCACGGTCTCGACGTTCTACCGCCGGGACGGCGACTTCGTGGTACAGACCGACGGGCCCGACGGAACCCTGGAGGACTTTGCCGTCAGGTACACCTTCGGCGTCTACCCACTGCAGCAATACCTCCTGGAACTTCCCGGCGGGCGCCTCCAAGGATTGACCATCGCGTGGGACTCGCGCGCGGCCAGTGAAGGGGGGCAGCGATGGTTCCATCTGTATCCCGACGAGGCAATCACCTTTGACGACGAGCTACACTGGACCAAACGGAGCCAGAACTGGAACCGCGGGTGCGCTGAATGTCACTCTACGGATCTGGTCAAGGGATACGACCCAGAGACAAAATCGTACTCCACCACCTGGAGCGACGTAAACGTCGGCTGTGAGGCGTGCCACGGACCCGGGTCTACCCACGTCGAGTGGGCCGCGCGAGACGAACCGTATGAGCCAGGAACGACCGGGTTGGTAGCCCTGCGGGATTCCAGCAGTGGACAGTGGGTGTTCGATTCAGGGGCGTCGATCGCCCGAAGTACCTCCGCGCGACCGGATCGCCTAGAAGTGGAAACCTGCGCCCCGTGCCACTCCCGGCGAGTCCAACTGGCCGATGGCCGCCACCCGGGCGATCCCCTACTCGACGAGTACCTCCCCTCAACACTGGAAGACCGTCTCTATTTCGTTGACGGCCAGGTTTTCGACGAGGTGTACGTCTACGGTTCATTCACTCAGAGCCGCATGTACCATCAGGGCGTAACGTGCAGCGACTGTCACGATCCCCATACCCTGGAACTGCGGGCGCCTGGCAACGCGGTGTGCGCCACTTGTCATCAACCAGCCACCTACGATACCGCGGTGCACCATTTCCACGAGCCGGACACCGAGGGGTCGCAGTGCGTTGCTTGCCACATGCCGACGCGCACCTACATGGTGGTGGACGACCGGGAGGATCACAGCATGCGGATTCCCCGCCCCGATCTTTCGCCAGCGCTGGGCACACCCAATGCCTGCACCCAGTGCCACGAGGACCGGACGGATGACTGGGCCGGCCAGGCCGTGACGCGGTGGTACGGCCCCCGTGACGAAACGGAGCCAACCTTTGGCGAGATCATCCATCAGGCTCGCCGGCAGATGCCGGGCGCCGAGCGTAGACTCCTCAGTCTGGCCAACCAGGACACCATCCCTGCCATCATGCGGGCCACGTTGCTCGATGAGTTGCGACGGACTCCATCCCGTCTGGCGGTCGAGGCGGTAATCAAGGCGATCGACGACGCAGATCCGCTGGTCCGCTACCACGCGCTGGGAGCTCTCCAGATGCTCCCGCCGGGTGAACGCTGGCAATTTGCTGAGCACCGGCTGCAGGACACGGTATTGAGCGTGCGGAGCGAGGCGGGCCGGGTCTTGGCGGGATCGTCCCGGGACCGGTTGAGCCCGGACCAGTTGGCCGTGCTCGACGCGGCCATCGCGGACTACCTGGCCATCCAGGCGTTCGATGCCGATCACCCAACCACCTACGTGAACGTGGGACTGCTGGAAGCGGCCCGGGGCCGGCCCGAGGCGGCGGACTCGGCGTACCGGGAGGCCATGGAAGTCGATGCCGAGTGGCTGCCGGCCTACGTGAATCTGGCGGACCTCTACCGCGCCCAGTCCCGCGACGAGGAGGCAGAGGCAGTGCTGCGCTCGGCGCTGGGGGTGGTGACCGAGACCAGCGCCATCCGTCATGCCCTGGGCCTGCTGCTGGTCCGCACCGGACGCATGGACGAGGCCTTGGAGGAATTGCGGCTGGCCGCCGAGGCCGCGCCGGATCAGGCCCGCTTCGTGTACGTCTACGGCGTGGCCCTGGGCGGGGCCGATCGGACCGCGGAGGCCGTCGCGGTGTTCAACGCCGGTTTGCTGACCCACCCACGGGATCGGGAATTGCTGTTTGCCCTGGCGGCGCTCTATCGCGACCTGGGGGACATCGACAACGGCCGCCGGATAGCCTTGCGGCTCCAGGCCGCCGAGCCGATGCGCGAGCGGGCGGCTATCATGCTCTCAGAGTTCGACGGCATGGAACGAGGCGCCACGGTGAGACGCCGCGATTGATATTTGTTGCCGCCCGGCTATTTTCCGGCCACCGCAGCTGTCCCTGGTGAGCTGTAGCCCGGGGTGGCCCCATACGTTGATACCGCTGAGGAGGAAACCCGTGCGTAAACTATTCTGGCTGGTCGCCCTGATGGCCCTGCCTTCTCTCGTCCAGGCCCAACAGGACGCCTATGTCGAGCTGCTGCGCTCTGACGTCAAGACGCAGCGCGTTGCCATCATCACCGAAGTAATGCAGTTCAGCGACTCCGCGTCGGCGGTGTTCTGGCCGATCTACCGCGAATACGAATTCGAGGCCACCAAGATTGGCGACGACATGCTGGCGCTGATCAAGGACTACGCCGCCAACTACGACAGCCTGACGGATGAGATGGCCAAGGACCTGGCCAAGCGGGCCCTCAAGATCGACGAAGAGGAACTC
>JBDHMR010000184.1:0-4441 GCA_039656035.1 Gemmatimonadota bacterium | reverse complement strand
GCCGGCGCCCGCGAGGGCGGCTGAATCGAGGGCCGGGTAGCCGCTCGATTCGAACACCTGGCTCGAATCCGGTACCAGGCCGCCAGCCGAATCGACGTAGAGCTTGAGGAACACCGTGCCTTCGATACCCTGGTCGAACAACCCGCGCGGGTACTCGATGGGTGAATCCGCGTTCAGAGCAACCGGCGGCAATTCCTTGCGATCCCCCGCCGGCTGGTCCGGTGGCAGGCTTACCACTCCGTCGTCGGGCTGACTGCAGGCGATCAGCGCCAGGGCGGCGAGGGCAGTGAGAACCATAGCGGCACGGGTCATGAGCTGTCCTTGGCTCGACGCGTCAAATCCGCCAAGCGGTTCAGGGCCTCGAGCGGGGTCAGGGAATCGACGTCGAGGTCACGCAGTTCGTCGATCATCGGGTCGGGCATAGAGCCGAACAAAGCCAACTGGCCAGGGTCGGGGTTAGCCGGTGGCGGCCCCTGGGCAACCCGATGATCGCCTTCCAGCGTTGCCAGAACCGCCTGGGCTCGACGCACTACGTCCGCCGGGAGGCCGGCGAGTTGTCCCACGTGGATTCCGTAGGAACGGTCGGTTCCACCGGGCTCGAGCCGGTGGAGGAAAACCACACTGTCCCCCGTGTCGCGGACTGCCACGTTGAAATTCCTGGCGTGCTCCAGTTCTTCGGGGAGCTGCATCAATTCGTGGTAGTGGGTGGCGAACATGGTCTTGCAGCCGATGCGGTCGTGCAGGTGTTCACTCACCGCCCAGGCAATGGCCACTCCGTCGTAGGTGGACGTGCCGCGCCCGATCTCGTCGAGCAATACCAGGCTCCGGGCGGTGGCGTTGTGCAGGATGGCGCTGGTCTCGCTCATTTCCACCATGAACGTGGACTGCCCCCGGGCGAGGTTGTCGCTGGCCCCGACCCGGGTAAACAAACGGTCGACCACACCGACGCGCGCGGCGCTGGCGGGGACGAACGACCCCATCTGGGCCAGCACGGTGCACAGTCCGATCTGTCTGAGAATGGTCGACTTGCCCGACATGTTGGGGCCGGTGACCAGCAACAGGCGCTGGGCTTCGTCGAAGCGGACGTCGTTGGGGATGAAACTCTCCCGCGGCATCATCTCTTCGATGACCGGGTGACGGCAGCTCAGGTACTCGAGATGAAACCCGTCGGTCATCTTGGGCCGGACGTACTGGCCCACTGCGGCTCGCTCGGCTAATGCTGTCCAGACATCCAACCGGGCCAGGGCCCGTGACGTTTGCTGTATGCGATCGATGGCGCCACCCACGTCCCGGCGCAACGCCTGGAACAACTCTGTCTCTCTGGTAGCGATCCGGTCTTCCGCTCCCAGGACCTTGGCCTCGTATTCCTTGAGCTCAGGGGTGACGTACCGCTCGGCATTGGCCAGCGTCTGCCGCCGTTGGTAGTCGGCCGGCACTTTTTCGCCGTGGACCTTCGTTACTTCGAGGTAGTAGCCAAACACCTTGTTGAAGCCGACCTTCAATGACGGGATGTCGGTACGAGCGCGCTCCCGCTCCTGGAGGGAAGCGATGTACGCCTTGCCGCCGTCACGCAGGTCGCGCAGTTCGTCGAGTTCGGCATCGAACCCCGTCTGGATGACATCGCCATCGGCCAGATTGACGGGCGGCCGTTCAGCCAGCGCCGCGGCGAGCGTCTGGCAAACATCGGTCAGCGGGTCCAGTTGGTCGTAGACGGCGGCGAGTGCGCCCCGCTGCCCCGCCGCCCCGCCGCCCCGCTCTCCTGCCAGCCCTGTGAGGCTCTCCAGAACATCGGGCAAACGCGCAAGAGAATCCCGCAACGCTGCCAGCTCACGTGGATTAGCCCGTCCGGCCGCCGCCCGGCCAGCCAAGCGTTCGAGATCACGCACCCCGGTAAGCCCCTCGCACACCCGCTCCCGGCCCAGACTGTCGGTCAGCAGCACTTCGACGGCGTCGAGCCGCTCGTCGATCTCCATCGGGTCCTTGAGGGGTGACAGGAGCCAGGCACGCATCAATCGTGCTCCCATCGGTGTGACGGTGCCGTCGATGATCTCGAGCAGCGTCACGCCGCGGGCACCCGAGCGGAGCGGCTCCACCAGTTCGAGGTTGCGGCGGGTCATGTCGTCGAGCCAGAGATGGCGCTCGCTGCGCCGGACGACGGGGCGGGCCAAATGGGGCAGGCCGCCGGGCTGCAGTTCTCCCAGGTAACGCAGCAGTGCCCCGGCGGCGCCTACGGCCGGGCCGTCGGTGGCTTCCAGGCCCAAACCGCTGAGCGACGACAGCTCGAACCGGCGGGCGAGTTCCTCTCCGGCGAGTTCTGGGTCGAATTCCCACGACTCGCGCTCGGTGTGGAGCACGCCGTCGTCTGTTGGTAGATCCGCGGCTGACGGCGCCAGCAACTCCGCCGGGCGTAGTCGGCTCAGAGCTTCGGGCCAGGCATCGGGGGTAACTACCTCGAGTTGGAATTCTCCGGTGCTGAGATCGATGGCGGCCACACCGATGTGGCCATCGCGCGGCAAGGCCGCCACGAGGTAGTTGTTCCGTTCTCCCGGTAGCCAGCCGTCTTCGAGCAGCGCACCGGGAGTAACCGTCTCGACCACGTCCCGCTTGACGATGCCCTTGGACTTCTTGGGGTCTTCTACCTGCTCGCAGATGGCTACCCGATGGCCCTGTCCCACCAACTGACGGACGTACTGCGCGGCCGCCTTGACCGGAACGCCCGCGAGCGGCACGCCGTCTCCCCGGGCGGTGAGCGTGATGTTGAGCGCCTTGGCGCCGACTTCGGCGTCCTCGAAGAACATCTCGTAGAAATCGCCCATGCGGAAAAACAGGATGGCGTCCTGATGGCGCGATTTGATGTCACGGTACTGCAGCAGCAGGGGGGACTTGGTGCGGTCTGCCACGCGGCTCACTGTTCGACCACCACGAATGGTACTCCGCCTATTCGCGAGCGGATGGCGCGCACGGCTTCGTCGGCGGCGGGACGGTCGCGGAACTCTCCCGCACGCACCTTGTAGAGCCCGGCGTCCTCCACGATTCTCACCGGATAGCCCAGGTTCCTGAGCCCGGAGGCGACTTCGTCCGCCGCGGCCCGGGAACTGACCGCTACCACCTGCACGCGGTAGACCGGGCCGGGCGGTGGCGCAGCCTGGCCGCCTTGGGACGGTTGGGGACCGGCTGTTGCCCCGTCACCGCAGCGGCCACTGAAATAGCGCAACTGATTGGCGGTTTCGACATCGCTGCCGGTCCGTGACAAGCCAAGGGTTACCCAGTCGCAGGCGGCGTCCTCGTCGTTCAGGTCGACGGATGCGCGCGCGGCCCAATAGGCTGCCGTGGGCAGCAATGGGCTGATCGGATAGTCCGCCCGCAGCCGCTCGACAGCGCGTACGGTGCCCAGCGGGTCGTGGGATACGTAGCGGATCTGGGCCAACCGTAGGAGCGCGTCGTCGGCCCAGGGTGAAAAACTGAATTCCAGCGCCACGCGCCGGAAGTACCGTTGAGCGTCGGGTGCGGTCGGGGCGATGGTACCCGCGGCATAGAGCGCTTCGGCGTACACTGGGTCATTGGTGGTTAGCGAGGCGATTATGGACTGGATCTGGGCTCGGGCTGAATCAGAGTTGCCCTCCTGCGCCATTTTTACCGCAGCCACAACGCGCTCGTCCTGCTGGCTCCACGCGGGAGTGGTGGCAGAGGACAGGATCGCCAGGGCCAGGAACAAGTATCCGGGTTTCATACATTTACCTCTCGACCTGCGGCCAGCCGCATGACCAGGTCCGTGAGAACGCCGGCATCATCCGACAGGCGAGTATCCTTGATGAGTTCGTCGGCCCGCCGGGCATCCTCGATTGCCTGACGAACACGCGGCAAGGGCCAATGGGGGGCCCACGAGGCCCACTTGTCAGCTTCGTCGCCCCATTTGATACGGAAGGGCCTGGCGACCTTTATCGCGTCGAACGCTGCCTGCCGCAGCGAGCGGCCCCGCTTGCCACCGTCGTAGTGAGCCCGGGCCAACCCGACTCCAATGAGGGCCTGTGCCAGGGCCATTATCATGCGCACCCCGGTGGTGCCTGATTGGTTCAGGATGGACTCGATCAGCGAAGCAGCCTTGGCCGTATCTCCGGCCAGGACAGCGTCGCGCCAATCCGTCAGCGTCTCGCCCTGGTGGATGCCCACCACGTCACCCACCTGCTCGATGGTGATGGGGCCGTCCACCGCCAAACCCGACAACTTGGCCACCTCAGAGCGGAGCGCCCCTAAATCGGCGCCCACAGTCTCCAGCAAGTGGCTGTCTGCGCCCCGATCGAACTGGATGTGATTGCGGTCGGCTTCACGCTTGAGCCAGCGGACCGTATCCTCCAGCGGCATCTCCTTGAAATCCACCGTGTAGGCCGCCTCGGACAGCGCCTTGTCGGGTTTGTCGTCGGTAGCCGACTGCACCAGGATG
>JBDHMR010000183.1:0-8894 GCA_039656035.1 Gemmatimonadota bacterium | reverse complement strand
GTATTGTAGTTGGAACTCATCACGAAGCCATAGGCGCCGGCCCCCATGATGGCCAGAAGTTCTCCGGGCTCCACCACAGGGAGCGAGCGCTCGAGGGCGAAGAAATCGCCGGTCTCGCAAATTGGTCCGACGACGTCTACCGGACGTGCCTCCCGGCCCCGGGTCTCGACTTCGACGATCGAGTGCAGGGCCTGGTACAGGCTGGGCCGCAGGAAATCGTTGAATCCGGCGTCGACTATGACGAATTCCTTGCCCCCGGAGTGCTTGCGATACAACACACGGGTCAGCAGCACACCGGCGTTACCGACCAGGTACCGGCCGGGTTCCAGATATACCGTCAGACCCGATGGCTCCAACAACCCCCGGACCGCCGACGCAAACGACGAGATCGCCATCTCGCGTCCGTCACCGTAGTCGACACCCAAACCGCCGCCGATATCGACCGCTTGGATAGTGTTGGTTCCCTGCCCCTCCAGCGCTTCGACGAGCTCGAGGAGATGGCGGATACCGTGCAGGTACGGTTCGGGGTCGGTCAGTTGGCTGCCCAGATGCATGGCCACGGCGGTCAGGGTCAACCGCGGGTGCTCGAGAATGCGCCGTGCCGCCTCGGGTACCTGATCGACTGGTACACCGAACTTGATGCCCTTCTCGCCCGTCGAAATGTAGGGGTGGGTTTCGGTGGTGACTTCCGGGTTGATACGAATCCCCAGTCGCACGTCACGCTGTAGCGCATCGGCCAAGTCGGCTATGCGGTCGAGCTCCGCCATCGACTCGATGGCGATGTGGCCGATTTCCTCGTCGATGGCCAATGTCAGCTCGGCGTCGGTCTTTCCCACTCCGCTGAAGATCAACCGGTCGGGGCTGAATCCCGCGGCCAGCGCCCGCCGCAGTTCTCCACCAGACACCAGGTCGGCGCCCGCCCCGAGATCTCTCAGCAGCCTCAGGACCGCGAGGTTGCCGTTGGCCTTGACGGCGTAGTGAATGCGGTGAGGCATGCCGGCGAAGGCCCGGGCGAGAATACCATAACGATCGCGAATGAACTCCGCGTTGTAGACGAACGCCGGCGTTCCCACCGCCTCGGCGATATCGTCGAGCGGCACCCCAGCCATCTGCAACGAGGTTCCGACCCGCTCGACCCCCGCCACGGACGAGTTCAGTAGGCTTTCGCCCACACGGCCTCCACCACACTAGGTTTGCCGCACCAGACACAGGCACTCGGCGATTCGGCGGAACGGAATTCCTCGTCCGGCAGCACGCGGATGGTTGCCTTGGTATCGGCCTTGATGTCCGCTTCGCATTGCTCGCTGCCGCACCAGCCGGCGTAAACAAAACCACCATCACCGGCGATGAATTCACGGAACTCTTCCCGGGTGGCACCACGCAGGCTGTTGGCCTCTCGGCGATCACGCGCAGCCTCGAACAACTCACGCTGCAACGCCTCCAGCCGATCGTCGATGTTGGCAGCCAGTCCCTCCATCGGCACCGATTCCTTACCCCCGGTTCGTTTGGCAACTACTACCGTGCCAGCCTCCATGTCGCGGGGTCCCAGCTCGATCCTGAGGGGCGTGCCCCGTCCCTCCCACTCGTAGTACTTGGCTCCCGGCTTCATCCCATCCCGGCTGTCCAGGTGGACCCGGATTCCTGCCGCGTGCAGTTCGTCGCGGATCCGCTCTCCGGCTTCGACGACACCAGCGCGTTGCTCGTCGGTCCGGTAGATGGGGACGATGACCACCTGATACCGCGCCAGGCGCGGCGGGCACACCAAACCGTTGTCGTCGCCGTGGGTCATGATCAAACCACCGATGAGCCGGGTCGAAACGCCCCACGAAGTACTCCACACGTGGTCGAGTTCGCCGGCCTCGGTCTGGAAGGTGGTATCGAACGCCTTGGCGAAATTCTGCCCCAGGTTGTGGCTGGTTCCCGCCTGCAGTGACTTGTTGTCCTGCATGAGCGCTTCGGCGGCGTAGGTACGGATAGCCCCGGCGAAGCGCTCGCTATCGCTCTTCAGACCGGTTATCACGGGCATGGCGATGAATTCTTCCATGAATGTGCGATACACACCCAGCATCCGGAGGGTTTCCTCCTCAGCCTCCGCTTCCGTGGCGTGGGCCGTGTGCCCCTCTTGCCACAGGAACTCGGTCGTTCTGAGGAACAGCCGGGTGCGCAATTCCCACCGAACGACGTTGGCCCACTGGTTCATCAGCACCGGCAAGTCGCGCCAGCTCTGAATCCACTTGGAGAACATGGCGTAGATGATGGTCTCCGATGTCGGGCGGACCACCAGCGGCTCTTCCAGTTCCTTACCGCCGCCGTGGGTCACCACCGCCGTTTCCGGGGCGAACCCCTCCACGTGCTCGGCCTCCTTTGCCAGGAAACTCTGCGGGATGAACAGCGGGAAGTAGGCGTTCTCGTTCCCGGTTTCCTTGAACATCCGGTCGAGGGCCTGCTGCATGTGCTCCCAAATGGCATAGCCGTTGGGACGAATCACCATGCAGCCGCGTACCGGGCTGTGGTCGGCCAATTCGGCTCGCGCGATGACTTCGTTATACCAGGCGGAGAAGTCGTCGGAACGGGTAGTTAGGGCTTTGTTTTTGGCCATGGAGAAGTGTCAGTCGATTGATGATTGATGATCAGCGATTAGCGATTGACGAACATGTCGCAGGCGGCCGGCAACTATCGGCGGACGGGCGAGGCCGGTTGCCCCACCAAGTCAACGAGTTCGGTTTCTATCTGGTCGTGCGCCACAGTACGCTGTTCTCCGGTCGAGAGATCGCGCAACACTACGTTGCCGCCGGCCCGCTCGTCCGGGCCGATCATTATGGCGTAAGGCGCCCGCCGGGCGTTGGCCAGTTTCAGCTGCTTGCCGACCGCGGCATGACTCAGCGGGTACTCGACCCGGAGGTTCCTGTCGCGCAACGCGCGGCTCAACAGCAGCGCATGCGGCATGTCCTCCGGGGTAACCGCCACTACGAAGACGTCGATGCTGCTCGGCGTCTCGGGTACGACTCCCTTGTCTTTCAATACCTCTCCCAACACCACATCACCCATGCCGAAGCCAAGCGCCGGCAAGTCAACTCCGCCGAGTGAGGCCAGGAGATGATCGTAGCGTCCGCCACCGCAGATGGCCCGCATGGCTCCCTTGGCATCGAACACCTCGAACACGACCCCGGTGTAGTAGGCCAACCCTCTCACGATCGATAGATCGACGTCCACGAAACTCCCCAGCCCCATCTGGTCGAGGGCCTTGACCACGGCAAACAGGTGGGCGCCCTCATCGCTCATGTCGTGGTCGGCCAGCGCGCTCTCGACCATGGGCAACGTCTTGAGACGAGCGGTCTGCAAGATACCGCTGACCGATTCGCCCAAGCCCGCCTTCTCCAATTCGGCGGCCAGGTCGGCCTCCGAGACCCGATGGATCTTGTCCACCGCGGAGTAGGCGGCGTGCAGCAAGGCGTCATCCACTACCCCAACACCACGGAGGAGAGCACGGATGACACGCCGATCGGACACTCGAACACGAACGTCGTCTGGCCCGAGCCCGAGTTCCTTCATCACGTCCAGCGCCAGAGCAATAATTTCGGCGTCGGCCAGCGGCCCGGCTTCGCCGATGATGTCACAGTTCAACTGGAAGTGTTCGCGCAACCGCCCGCGCTGCTGGCGCTCGTAGCGAAACAACTGGGGGATGGAGAACCAGCGAATCGGTTTCTTGAGCGCGTTGGCCCGCGCCGATACCATGCGCGCCACCGTCGGCGTCATCTCGGGCCGGAGGGCCACCTGCCGTCCGCCCTTGTCCTCGAAAGCGTAGAGCTGGTCGACGATCTCGTCGCCGCTCTTCGTGGTATACAGATCGAGGGGCTCCAGCGGGGGACCGTCGAACTCCTCGAACCCGTACCGCCCTGCCACCCTGCGCCAGGCATCCAGGATGTGCGCCCGCAGGGCGAACTCAGCGGGATAAAAGTCCCGAAATCCCGGCAGGGCTTGGGGTTGCATGGCTGGGAAGGTAGGCGAAAAGGCGGGAGGGCGGTAGGGGAATATTGAATATTGAGTGCCAGCAATATTGAATATTGAAGTGAACTTTGAAGTTCTACCATCACTTCAATATTCAGTGTTCGTGGCAGTCAATATTCAGTCTTCACGCAGTCTTCCACCGGGCCCAGACCAAGTTCTCCCATCACGTCCCCCACCGTATGAAACGAGCCCGTCACCAGCACTGTCCCCGCTCCCTGCTGGGACCGGTCCAGCGCCTCCTGAAAGTCGGGTACCAGGTGCCATTCCGCTCGTTGGGGTGGTCGGTCCCCCGATCGGCTGCCGTCGGGGCCAGGGTGAGGATACCCACGTCGATCGCCTGGTCGAGGGCCACCAGCATTTCGGGCCACGGCTTGTCTCCCAGGATGGACACGATGGCGTGGAGCGGGCCAGGAGGGGGCTGATCGGCTAGGGCCTCCACCAGGGCCGCGATGCCATCGGGATTGTGGGCCACGTCGAACAACCACCGCCCCCTGCGATCGAACCGGCCCGGAGCCAGAGCCCCGGCAAATCCGGCCGCGACGTGCTCCTCGGACGGCCGGTAGCGCTCCGGCAGCAGATCCAGGATGGTTCGGGCCACCGCGGCGTTGCGGCGCTGGTGGGGGCCGGCGAGCCCCAGGGGACCGTGAAACACGAGGTCGGGTTCGAGGACCACGATGTCGCATGTCCCACTGGAGTCAGCTTGCCGGATCCGGTCATGCGCCTCACGCGCCAGGAGGTCGGCCACCGCGGGATCGGACTCTCCTATGACGAACGGAACGTCCGGTTTGGCGATCCCGGCCTTCTCACGAGCAATTTCCTCGATGGTGTCCCCCAGGTACTTCTGGTGGTCCAGGGCGACGTTGGTCACGCCGCTCACCAGTGGGGTGACCACGTTGGTGCTGTCGAGCCGACCACCCAGGCCCACTTCGAGTACGGCGATCTCGACCCCGCGAGCAGCGAAATCCGCCAAGGCCATGGCCGTGGTCGCTTCGAAGAAGGTTGCGCCGCGGGCCTTAATAAGCGGCTCGAGCTTTGCCGTCCACATGGCTACGGCCTGCTCGCTCACCGGCACACCGTCCACGGTGATCCTCTCCCGGAACGAGCACAGGTGCGGCGAGGTATACAGCCCCACCTTCCAGCCCGCTTCCCGCAGCGCGGCGGCGATGAGAGTCGATACGCTACCCTTTCCGTTGGTTCCGCCCACGTGAATCGTGGGGTACACGCTCTCCGGGTTACCCAGTGACTCGAGCAGGACCCTCGTGGTATCCAACCCGAACTTGATGGTGGTCGTTCTGGGATACAGAAACCCGAGCGCCTCGTGGTAGTTCATGTCATGTGAGGGACGCGCTGGTCCGGCCGAATGGTGGAAACGGAAAACCCCACCTGGGGAGGCGGGGTCGGTGGCGGCGGAAGTCCGGACCGATCACCCGGTCTGATCGAGCTCGTCGTCGTAGGCAGCCCCCACGCCGCTCATGTGGCGCAGCAACCTGGCGATGGTGTCGCGCAGCGATCCCCTCGGTACCACATCGTCGACCTGCCCGTGCTCGATCAGAAACTCGGATGTCTGGAATCCCTCGGGGAGGTCCTGACCAATTGTCTGTTTGATGACGCGCGGGCCGGCGAAGCCGATGACGGCCCCCGGCTCGGCGAGGATCACGTCGCCCTGCATGGCGAAGGACGCCGACACGCCGCCGGTAGTGGGGTTGGTCAACACGCTGATGAAAGGAATGGCTCCAGCGTTCAGCCGGGCAATCTGGGCCGAGGTCTTGGCCATCTGCATGAGCGAGAGAACGCCTTCCTGCATCCGGGCTCCGCCCGACATCGAAACGATGATGAGGGGGATCCGCTTCTCGGCGGAGCGCCGCGCAAGCCGGGCGATCTTCTCACCAACGACCGACCCCATGGATCCGCCCATGAAAGCGAAGTTCATGACCGCGAGATGTATCGGTATGCCCTCGAGCCGGGCCGTGCCCGTGAAGACCGCGTCGCCGTCACCGGCTTTGTCGTGAGCCTTCTCGAGACGATCTGGGTAATTCTCGAAATGCAGCGCGTCCTTCGATCGGAGCGTGCCGTACAATTCGTGCCAAGTGCCCTCGTCGCTGAGAAGCTCGATGTACTGTTGGGCCATGAACCGACGATGGTGTCCGCATTCCGGGCAGACCTGAAGGGCCCGTTCGAACCTTTCACGAATATCCACGTGTCCACAAACGTCACACTTTTCCCACGCGTCTGGAGGAATCTCCAGCCTCTCGCGCTGAGACGTCCGGGTCCTCCGTTCCTTCTTGAACCAGGCCATAACCGCCATAGTCACCGAATTGGGTTGTAGAAACGGACGCCCAAAGACCGCTTGAGCCCTACCAATCTCACACGAGACGGTGTTCTGCGCCAGAGCGAATATTGTAACTCATTGTCAGGTATCGACATAGCCTGCAAACCTGCTGTCCCACGCCACCCGCAGGGCCAACCCAATGCCAATGGCGCTGGTGAGGAAGAAGGACCCGCCATACGAAAAGAACGGTAGCGGGATCCCGGTAATCGGCATCAGGTTGACTGTCATGCCGACGTTTTCGAACACGTGGGTGAACAGCAACCCCAGTACCCCGAACGCTATCAGGCTACCGAAAGGATCGACAGCCTGGCGTGCGATACGCAACAACACGAGCAGCAGAGCGAGAAACAGCATCAGGGCTACGAACACTCCCACAAAGCCCAGTTCTTCGCCCACGATGGGAAAGATGAAGTCGGTGTGTTGCTCGGGCAGAAACGCCAGCCGTTTCTGGGGACCCTGCAAGTACCCCTGCCCCAGCCACCCGCCGGACCCAATCGCCACCTTGCTCTGAATCGAGTGATATCCGGCACCCGTAGGATCGGTTTCCGGGTTCAGGAAGATCAGCAAACGGTTCTGCTGATACGGGGCCAGCCGCTGCCACAGAGGAATCAGAATGGCGCCCATCACGGCGTTGGCCACGTATACCACGACGCCTTCCAGGACGTAGGGCCTGACTACAACCAGGAAGACGAGGAGGAAGATCATCCACAGACCCCAAGCATCTGTCTGGAAGGCCAGGAGGAGGCTCACCACCGGAGAGACAAACAAGAACAGCAGTGACAAACGGACTCCGGACCAGAACAGCATGGCGAACAAGATCCCGATAAAGACCAGCGCGCTCCCCAAGTCCGGTTGCTGGAGAACCATAAAGAACGGGATACCGGCAATGAGCGCGGGAGCGATCAACTCGCGCAGCGTCCCAGCCGGCTCACGGCGCCCGGACAGATAGCGCGCCAGCATCAGGATGACCGCCAACTTGGCGAATTCCGCCGGTTGGCCGAGTTGCATGCCTCCCACCGACAACCAGCTTCTCGAGCCCGCCGCGGTACCTGCTCCGGTACCGGTGGCGAGTACCAAAGCCAGGAGGAACAAGGCAAACCCGTAAGCACCAGGAGCCAGCCACTCGAGAATCCTCGGCGAAATACGATAGGCGACTATTGCCGCGACCGAGCCGATCCCCAGCCAGACCAGCTGCCGTTTCCAGGCGCCGTAGGCTGCGCTGGGCACGTCGGTCTGTCCCGCCGAGTACAGTATGGTCAGCCCGAACGCGATCAACGCCATGGTAGTCAGGATGAGCCGGCGGTCGAGACCGCGGCTGCGGACGGGTCGTGTCTTCATGGCAGCGGAAACGGCGCCACGAACGGTATGATGGGATAGGTAGAATCGGCCGGGGGAGACGGATTGGGATCGACGCCGGCCTCCGGATCGATTTGGACGGCGCGCGGAGCGGAATCGGCCGGCGTGAGGAACGACCGTTCCACCACGGCGTCGGGACCGAGGACATAATAGCTCATGATGTCGGCCACAAAGGGCGCCACTCGCGAGCCGTGCTCGGCAAACTCCATTATGGCGCCGACAATGATCTGGGGATTGTCGGCCGGGGCAAAACCGATGAACCAGCCATGGTCTTCCCCGTGTGAGTTCTGGGCGGTGCCCGTCTTGCCGGCGATGGCCAGATCGAGCCGCGGCGATGGCCAGATCGAGCCGGCGGCTGGCGACGGCGGTGCCGGTCTCGACCACCTCGACCATCGCTTCCCGGAGCGCGCGAAGCTGGGATGTCGTCAACCCCAGGTCGTGTCCGGCGTCACTGCGACGTTGCACCAGATAAGGCGCCTCCGACAACCCGTCGCCTGCCAGTGCCTGATAGAACTTCACCATGTTCATCAACGTCTGGGCGTTGTCGCCCTGGCCGATCGCCATGTTGAATTCGGCGCCCTGCGCGGTCCATCCTCGGGGACCATACACCTGATCGAAGTATGCTGTCGAGTAAGGGTAGATCGAGCGGCTTTCACTCTGCAGGTCCAGGCCGCTTCGCTCGCGAAACCCCATAGCCAGCCCATCTTCCAGAATCGCGTTCAGCCCCAATCGCGCCCCAAGTTGGTAGAAGTACACATCACAGCTTTCGCGGATGGCCCCGGTGAGATCAAGACGGCCGTGCCCCTCGCGTTTCCAGCAACGGAAGAATCGGTTGCCCAATCCCAGGCCACCGCGGCAGGGCTGCGGCATGTAGGTCTCAGGCGTGACTATGCCGCGCCTGAGTCCCATGGCCGCCACCGCCAATTTGAACGGGGATGCCGGCGGATACCGTGCCTGAATGGCCCGGTTGAACAGCGGCTTGGATGAATCGGCGACCATCAGACGCCACTCTTTTTCGGAAATGCCGCCGACGAAAAGGTTGGGGTCGTAGGTTGGGGCCGAATACGAGGCCAGCACTTCTCCCTCAGGAGAAAGCGCCACCACAGCGCCCCGCCGACCGGGGTGCCGAACGCGCCACAGGCTGTCGACGAATCCCTGGAGATCGATGTCTATCGTGGTGCTGAGCGGTAGGCCCTCAGTG
>JBDHMR010000182.1:0-4468 GCA_039656035.1 Gemmatimonadota bacterium | reverse complement strand
CCTATGCCATATCCCGGCCATGCAAACCGGCTCAAATTCCATTCAAGCCCTAGCGTTCAAGCCGGTGCCGCTGTATTCCGACCTGCTGCTCCACGACATTGGAGACGCCCTGGCCGACAACCGGCCCGATGGTCAAGCCACCGGTCGGGAATGGCGCACCACACCTCTGTGGGGCCTTCGCTTGATGAGAGAATTTCTCAATGGCGAGGCGTTCCTGCTGCACGACGGCAGCGCAGCCTCCGTTGAAGAAGCCGTTCTCAGGCATGGTGGTGAGGCCCAGGTTGCCCGCGACGCCTTCGTGGGTCTTCCCGCGGAAGATCAAGCCGCCTTGCTCGATTTCGTGGAGTCGCGTTGAAGCGCCGGGTCTTCGTCGAACTGTCACTCACGGCCCTCGGCTCGGCCGTGGTCGGCGGCTGCGCGTCGCTCCAGACCGTGCCGGTTACACCCGAACGAGGGCGGGCGAGAATCGTGGTGCGCAACCATCCGTCCCTCGACCAACAGGGCGGCTCTCTCAAAGTGCTTCCCGACGGATGGACGGCTCCGCTCTACGTCCTCGCCGTTCCCGAAGGCTACGTGGTGGTCAGTCCCATCTGTACTCACCAGGGGTGCACGGTAGGCATCGAAGGCAAGTACCTCGTGTGTCCCTGCCACGGGTCGACCTACACCCGGGAAGGAACGGTGGTACGTGGCCCTGCCGAGAAATCATTGAGGCTGTTCCCCTCGACTCTCCACGATGATGGTGTGCTGGAGATCGATCTGGAGGCGGCGGCATGAACAGCGCCACGCGAATTGTCACGGCCTGCGTCGTTCTCTTCGGCGGTTTGGTATCTGCGATCCAGTCGCAGGAGGATACCACCGGTGTCGACCGGCCCATGGTGCGTGGTGACATCTACGACAAGCCATACCTGGCACAACTGGCTGGCCGCACGGCGGTCGGCGGCTACGTCGATCTGCAAGCCAGGTACTCCAGAGTGGATGGCGTCAAGGAAGAGTTCACCTTTCTGGCCCAGCGCTTCAACTTGTTTTTCGCCAGCCAGGTGAGCGACTTCATTCGCTTTGCCGCGGAAGTGGAGTTCGAAGACGGCGGCGAAGATATCAAATTGGAGTTTGCCGCGGTCGATCTTCTGATAGCGCGTGCGTTCGCGTTTCGGGCCGGGATGATCCTCGTGCCGCTCGGCAGATTCAACCTGTCGCACGATAGCCCGTTGAACGAGTTCACCGACCGGCCGCTGGTGTCGACCCAGATATTCGGTGTTGCCTTGTCGGAGCCGGGAATCGGTGCGCTCGGCATTTTTCCCGTGGGGTCCGCGGGACGGATCACCTATCAGGTGTATGCTGTTAACGGTTTCGACGATGGGATCATCACCGACTCCGATGGCACCCGGATTCCGGAAGGCCGTCGCAATTTTGAAGACAACAACAATTTTCCCTCGCTGGTCGGCCGGGTGGCGTGGAGCCCCCGAGTCGGGATCGAGTTGGGGGCTTCGATGCACACCGGTCCCTACAACGTGTTCCAGCAGGACGGAGAGCAGATCGACGAAAAGCGGAACTTGACCATCTGGGCACTCGACCTGGAGGCCGATTTTCTGGGCATCCGCTGGGAGGGTGAAGGCGGCCAGGCGCACATCGACGTACCCGCCAGTCTTCAGGGGATCTACGCCCAGCAGCAACAAGGTTTCTACTTCCAGGGCATGTGGGACTTCGGACGCCAGTGGATCGGCACCATGCCGAAGTCGTTCTTCTCCGCCGGCGCCCGCGTGGACGTCCTCGACCTCGATACCGATATTTCCGGAGACGACGTCAGGAAAGTGTCACTGGGATTCAACTTCCGCCCCACCGGAGAAACGGTCTTCAAGTTCAACTACGTTCGCGGACGAGCCAGGGACCGCTTCAACAACCCCAGCAACTTCGCTGATTTCCTGTTTTCCGTAGCTACCTATTTCTAGTCGGGCCCCATGACTGATCCAGCTCGCAATCTTATCGTTTTCGCTTTCATCGTCGCGGCGTTGGCGGTGCTCTTCTGGCCCAAACGAGGATTGGTTGCCCTGGTGTTACGTCATCTCCGGGTTACCGATCGCGTCCGCATGGAAGACGCCCTCAAGCACCTTTACAAGTCCCGGGCATCCGGTCGACTCGGCTCCATAGACAGCCTCGCGGGCGCCCTCGGCGTGTCCGGCTCGAAAGCCGTCCGACTGGTGGCCAAGCTCGAATCTTCCGGCCTGATGCAGACCACCGACCGAGGCCTGGCGCTGACCGACGACGGGCGGGCGTACGCCCTCCGGATCGTTCGGTCCCACCGCTTGTGGGAACGTTTCCTGGCCGACCGGACCGGCTTGACCCCGGCCGAGTGGCACGAGGAAGCCGAGCGTCAGGAACACACGCTGAGCCGCCAGCAGGCCGAAGATCTTTCCGCCCGGATGGGACATCCGCGATATGATCCGCACGGCGATCCCATACCCACCGACCAGTTGGAGTTGCCGCCTGCCGCCGGTGTTGCCCTCACGGCGCTTACACCCGGCCAGACAGGCCGGATCGTTCACCTCGAGGACGAACCACGGGAGATCTACCAGCACCTCGTCGACCAGGGCCTGGCGCCCAACATGGAAATACTCGTCAAGGAAGCCGGGCCCGAGCGCATTAGGTTCGTCGGCGAGGGGCGGGAACACCAACTGGAGCCCATCGAAGCCGCCAACATCACCGTCGTCCCCCTTGCCGTACCCGACCCAGCCGCAGTGGAAGCGACCCAACACACCCTGGCCGAAGCCGAACCGGGCCAACCGCTAACGGTCGTGGGAATATCCCCTGTGTGCCAGGGCCGCCAGCGCCGCCGGCTTCTCGACCTCGGCGTGGTGCCCGGTACCACCGTCCACGCCGAGTTCCGTAGCGCCACCGGTGACCCGGTGGCCTATCGCATCCGTGGCGCCCTCATCGCCCTGCGCCGACAGCAAGCCCAGTGGATACTGGTCGAGCCCGCGGTCTCGAAAAGTGAGGGCGCCGCATGACCACCACCATGCCCGCTCCCTGCCATGGATGCAGCGCCAACCGTGGCGAGCAATTGATCCAGCTGGGGCTCGACCCGACGCGGTGGGACTACTTCGTCGCGCTGGCCGGCAACCCCAATACCGGCAAGAGTACCGTGTTCAACGCTTTGACCGGATTGCGGCAGCACACCGGCAACTGGCCCGGCAAGACCGTCGTGCGCGCCGAGGGCGTGTTCGAGCACGCCGACCAGCGTGTCAAAGTCGTGGATCTGCCGGGCACCTATTCGCTCCAGGCAGGGAGTAGCGATGAGGAGGTAGCCCGCGACTTCATTCTCTTCGGCGAGCCCGACGTTACCGTGGTCGTGGTCGACGCTACCAGACTCGAGCGAAACCTCAACCTCGTGCTCCAGATTCTGGAGATCACCGACCGGGTCGTCGTCTGTCTCAATCTTATGGACGAGGCCAAGCGACACGGCATCGCCGTCGATCCCAAGAAGCTTGCTCTTGAGCTGGGAGTGCCGGTGGTGCCCGCGGCTGCCAGACAGGGAGTGGGGATCCCCGAACTGAAGAACGCCATCGACGACGTCGCCAGCGGCCGAGTTAGCCCCACACCGTTTCGCATCGAAGAGTATCCGCCCGATGTCGGCGTGGCAGTGGGACAGTTGACCCCCGTCGTGGAGCAGGCGTTTCCCGGGTTGCCCAACGCGCGCTGGGTGGCGCTTCGGCTGCTCAACGCCGATACCCGAATCGAGGACGCAGTCAGGTCCGGCACACTCGGATCAGGTCCTGAACCAATCACCGGTGCCGATGACTCGGTATTCGATCCACTCCGTCAGGCCGTTCTCGATAGCGCCTCGGCCGCAAGATGGACGTTGAGCCCCAGCTTCCAGGACGTCCTCTCGCGGACCCTCTACGATACCGCGGAGGCCATCGCCCAGCGATGTACTTTGACCGGGGGAAAACGGGTGAAGTTCGACCTCGATCGTACGCTCGACCGACTACTTACCAGCCGGTGGCTCGGGTTCCCGTTGATGCTGTTGATTCTCTCGGTCGTCTTCTGGCTCACCATCGAAGGCGCCAACGTTCCATCGGCCATGCTGGCCTCCGTGTTGATCGACAAGGTGCATCCATTTCTGGTGGGCGCTGGAAGCGCGGTCGGCATGCCGTGGTGGTTGAACGGCTTCCTGTTCGATGGCGTTTACCTGGCCACGGCTTGGGTGGTGAGCGTCATGCTGCCGCCGATGGCCATCTTCTTCCCGCTGTTCACCTTGTTGGAGGATTTCGGGTATCTACCCCGCGTGGCCTTCAACCTCGATGGATTGTTCCGGCGGGCCGGGGCTCACGGGAAACAGGCTCTTACCATGTGCATGGGATTCGGCTGCAACGCGGCCGGAGTGGTGGCTACCCGGATCATCGACAGCCCGCGTGAACGGTTGATCGCCATCATCACCAACAACTTCTCGCTGTGCAACGGCCGATGGCCCACC
>JBDHMR010000181.1:0-4493 GCA_039656035.1 Gemmatimonadota bacterium | reverse complement strand
GTAGATGCGCAGCAGTCGTCTTGCTGGCGATCGTTGCCACGGCCTGTGGCGGTGGCGGCGGTGGTGATTCTGATCCGGCTACTGTGGCCACCTCAGGTGATGCCACATTAGCGCAGCCGACCGAACAGGATGTTCAGGCTGATTCGATTCGCCGGGCCAACGAGGTGCAGCTGACCCGCGAAACCTTCAGCTACACCGGAGGCACGCGCGATCCGTTCTCCTCGCTGTTCAATCTCTCGTCGACCGGGCCTGAGATTCAGGATCTCCAATTGGTAGGCATCTACCTCGATCCTGATCGTCCTGGCAACAGTATTGCAATGCTGCGGCAGCGTTCGACGGGACGCCCGCACAAGCTCCGGGTTGGTGATCAGCTCGGTCGGGCGCGCGTCGCCCAGATTCGCCGGATGGATATCGTCTTTACCATCGAAGACTTTGGTTTCGAGCGGCAGGAAACCCTAGCGCTGCCGAAGCGAGAGGAAGGCACCCAATGACCCGAATGCTCAAGTTTGCTCTTGCCGCCGTCGCGTTAGCGACGGTGGCGTCCCCCGCATACGCCGACCCTCCGGGCGGTGGCGAGGTGACGGGCATAAGTCTCGTGTCCTCCCCCGGCCGAGCCGAGATCGTCATCTCGGTGCGTGGTGTCATCGAGGTGCGCGACTTCGTCCTCTATCAGCCGACCCGGCTCGTCATCGACGTAGTCGGAGCCCGGTTGCAGCCCGGTGCCCGCAGCCTGTACGACGGCGTCAACCGGGGTGGGATCAAGAACGTCCGCGCCAGCCAGTTCGATCAAGAAACCGTACGGATCGTTCTCGAGATGGACGATCTCAAGGAATACCGGCTCGAACGTACCGGTGGCGCCATTCACGTGTCATTCGGATCCGAGCGCGACTTCCTGACCTGGTCGTCCGCCGCGCCGGCGGATCTCGAATCTCCGGCGCCGGCTTCCAGCCGCCCCGAGGTCATGGTCGCAGCAGCTCAGACTCAGGAGCCGCAGGTAAGGCATATCACCGTGACGTGGTTCGA
This sequence comes from Gemmatimonadota bacterium, assembly GCA_039656035.1. Taxonomy (GTDB): domain Bacteria; phylum Gemmatimonadota; class Gemmatimonadetes; order Gemmatimonadales; family GWC2-71-9; genus N074bin45. The sequence continues at coordinate 3,470 of JBDHMR010000181.1, read as the reverse complement.
AGCCACCATAGGCGAGGTTGTAACCGGGTTTGCCGCGTTCAGTGGGCGCTCGATCATACTGGGCCGTGAAATCAGCGGTACAGTGACCGCCGAGATCAAGAACCAGCCGTGGGACGAGGCCTTCAACGCCATTCTCGCGTCGCAGGGCCTGTCAGCCCAGGAACTCCCTGGCGGGATCATTCGAGTCGATTCACCGGCGGCGCTCGCCGCCCAGGACTCGCTCGAGCCCCTGGAGACCAATATCGTCAAGGTCAACTACGCCAGGCCCACGGAACTCGCCTCGAGCATCCAGGGCATCCTGACGAAGGACCGTGGCTCCGTGGTGCCCGATACCGGCTCGAACTCGCTCATCGTGACCGACACCCGTAGCCGGATTGGTTACATAATCGACTTCATCAAGAGCCTAGACGTTCGGACGCCCCAGGTGGCCATCCAGGCAAAGATCATCTTCGTCGACCGTTCCGACCTCATGGAGCTGGGGCTCCGCTATGACATCGGCGGCGACGACGTGTTCTTCAACAGCGTCCGCCAACGGGTCAACCCCGCCACAGGTGAACCGTACGACCGCAATACCGTGGTCCTCAACGGCGAATCGGTGGCGGCTGTGGCCAACGCCTCGAACTTCATTGCCGGGTCGGCTCTCGACATCGTCTGGGCCACAGCCCTCGGCGGCTTCCAGCTGACGTCGTTCCTCACCGCACTCGAACGCATCGAGGTTGCCGACGTGCAGGCGGAGCCGATCATCACCACACTGGACAACCGCCAAGCGGACATCCTCGTTGGTGAAGAGACTCCGATTCGTGTGCTCGATGCCGGATCGACCGGCGCCGGCAACGATCAGCCTCGCGCCACGGTCAACATGAAGCAGACCGGTATTCGCCTGACGGTAACTCCGACGGTGACCAACAACCGGCAGATCATCATGCGAATCCGTGCCGAACGGTCCGCCGTTCAGCCACTGGCCGCGGCCGATCTCGGGTTCAACTTCCCGACCCAGTACGCCGAGAGCCAGATGCTGGTAAACGACGGCGAGACCGCCGTCATCGGTGGCCTGACTATTACCGAGATCAACCGGACCAAGTCGGGTGTCCCGCTGTTGTCCGGATTGCCGCTGATCGGCAACTTGTTCGCCTTCTCGAGCGAATCAGAGCGCCGCCGGGATCTCATCATCCTGGTGACCCCGAGGATCATCGATCCAGGGTTCGACGAAGAGATGTAACGGCCTCGGGTTCCGCGCCCGACTCGAGTACTGAGGAGGCCTCGTGAGCCCGGCAGAGCGCCGGGCTCACGTCTTTTGGGGGTGACGCGGCACCCGGTGAGCATTGGCATGCGATTAAGCTTTCACACCGCCGGAGAATCACACGGGCAGGCCCTCGTCGTCATCGTCGAGGGGATGCCCGCCGGCGTGCCGCTTGACGGCGCCTCGATCGATCACGACCTCCAACGGCGCATGCAGGGCCACGGCCGTGGCGCTCGCATGAAAATCGAAAGCGACCAGGTAGAGATTCTGGGCGGCGTGCGCGCCGGCGAAACTCTCGGTTCGCCCGTGGCCCTGTTGATTCGCAACCGCGACTGGGCCAACTGGGAAGACGTCATGGCCGTCGAAGGTACCCCCGGTGAAATCCGGCGCAGGCGGGTTACTCGCCCGCGTCCCGGGCATGCCGACCTGGTTGGGATCCTCAAGTACGATAGACTCGATGCCCGCGATATTCTCGAGCGCGCCAGCGCCCGGGAAACAGCCGTCCGCGTAGCCGCCGGCGGCGTGGCCAAGGCACTCCTCCGTTCGTTTGCTGTCGACATAGGAAGCCACGTGGTGTCCCTCGGCGGCGTCATCGCGGCCGTGCCGGACCCGCTGCCGGATCACCTCAACGACGCGGCCGACCGATCGGCTGTCCGCACGCTCGATCCCAACGCAGAAGCCGAGATGATCAGCCGGATTGACGACGCCAAGGCCGCCGGTGACACCTTGGGTGGCGAGGTGGAAATTGTCGCCCGCGGTTTGATCGTGGGCCTAGGCAGCCACGTGTCGTGGGATCGGCGGCTCGACGGCCGGCTGGCTGGGAGCCTGTGCGCCATTCCGGCCGTCAAGGGCGTCGAGATTGGCCTGGGGTTCGACGGTGCGCGCCGCCCGGGATCAGAGGTACACGATGGCATCAGCCGAGACGCCAACGCCGCGTCGGACGACCGGCGTGGCGGATTCAGGCGCGCCGGGAATCATGCTGGTGGCCTCGAGGGCGGCACCACCACAGGTGAGCCGTTGGTCGTCCGGCTGGCGATGAAGCCGATCTCCACCTTGATGCGCCCGCTCGATACCGTGAACCTGGCGACCGGCGAGGCGGCCAAAGCTCAGAGCGAGCGCTCCGACGTTACCGCCGTCCCGGCCCTTGGGGTAATCGCCGAGGCGGTGGTGGCGCTGGTCCTGGCCGACGCAATGGTCGAGAAATTCGGCGGGGATTCACTTGCCGAGATGAAGCGCAACTATGATGGCTACCGCGCCGCGCTGGGGAGTCGCTGGGAAGCGCTCCAGGGTGCCGGCACATCGTCAGGAGAAGTATCATGAAACGTCACCTGATCTTCGTGGGCCTGCCTGGTTCCGGCAAGTCGACCGTGGGTCGTTCGGTGGCCGAGCGGCTCGATGCCACGTTTGCCGATCTCGACAAAGTGATCGAACGCCGGCAGGGAACGCCGATAGAGCGGATTTTCGCTGAGTCGGGCGAGGTGGCCTTCCGCCGGATGGAGAGCGAGGCCATGGGGTCTCTCCTCGAGGGCGATCCGTGCGTGCTGGCTCCCGGCGGAGGCTGGGCCGCCCAGCCGGGCGAGATGGTTCGTGCCAAGGAGCATGGCCTGGTGGTATACCTCAAGACTACGATCACTACGGCAGTCGACCGAACCAAGATGCACGACTACCGCCCGTTGCTGATGAGCGACGACCGCTATGAACGAATGCGCGAGTTATTGAAGGAACGCGAGCCGTTCTATACCATGGCCGACGAGGTGATCGACAACGCTTCACGGCCTCTCGACGAAGTGATCGAGCAGGCGGCCGTCTTGGCCCGCCAGCAGGCAGGTTGGTAACTCGTTGAAAACAAACGAGTTGACATATACCTCCTTGCTATTGTGCCGCTCATCGTTTTTTCTTGTGGCCACCCTACAATTGATATTGCTTTGACTTGGGACAGGCATTCTGGTCACTATGACGCACCAATCCACTCCTGACACTCCCCCCGGCGACCCCGGCTCCGAAGCTCACGCTCGCGTACAGTCCCGTAGATCGTCCACCATGGGGGTGGCGGCGCGGGAGGAGAGCGGTGAATCTGCTGCCACCGGCGCGGCGGACACATCGGTAGAATCGGCCGCTCCCAAGGCGGTCAAGAAAACCGCCAAGAAGAAAACTGTGAAGAAGAAGACCGCCAAGAAAAAGTCAGCCGCCAAGAAGAAATCCACGGCAAAGAAGACTACCAAGAGAAGTA
>JBDHMR010000180.1:0-4937 GCA_039656035.1 Gemmatimonadota bacterium | reverse complement strand
CGCTCCCGGCAACGCGGTCAAGTTGGCCTCCTTCACCGTCGATGCCGCGGTGACTAACGACGTGAAGCTCAGACCCGACGGACGAGTGGCCGTGCTGACCCACGAAGGGTCCGTTGACGGTCGTAACGGCGTCACCCTGATCGACGTGCAAGACCCTGCCGCCCCTCAGTTCCTCAGGCGCTTCATGGACGGGTTGGCGCCCGGGGTCCACAACGCGTGGTACGAAGGTCGATACCTGTACCTCGCCGTCAACGACGTTGGCGGCCTCCATATCATCGACGCGTTCGATCCCAGGGCGCCCAGACATGTCGCCACATTCTATGCCGGGTCGAGTTTCGTGCACGACGTCTACGTCAGGGACGGCTTGGCGTTCGTGTCGCACTGGGATGCAGGGTTGATCATCCTGGACGTTGGCAACGGCATTGTGGGAGGCTCACCCACGGCTCCAGTCGAGGTGGCACGGATCGTCATACCTGGCGTGAAAGTGCACAACGCCTGGTACTGGCCGGCCCGCCGATACGTTTTCATCGGAGATGAGGTCAAGGGACCAGGGAGCATGTACGTCATCGACGTCGCCGATCTACAGGACCCGACGTTGGTCGCTGAATTTCGCACGCCAGACACACCCGCCAAGCCTCACAACTTCTGGATCGACGAAACCCGCAATATTCTTTGGCTTTCGTGGTACCGCGACGGCATCTACGCTGTCGATGCCACCGGCGATTTACTCGGCCGGTTGGACCTTCAAGGCCGCACCATCAATCAGACTGCATATGGCACTGGCACAGGAGGGTGCTTCAACAATACCGGTAGCGACACCTGCGCCTGGGCGCCCCAGCTCCACAACGGCCTCCTATACGTCTCCGACGTCAACAGCGGACTGTGGATTTTCCAACCGGAGTTCTGACCGAACGATTGCGCTACCTTACTTCAAGTATGCCCAAGCCACCCGACCAACCCGACTTCACCACCCCTGAGATCAGGCTAGACCGGTGGGCCTCCGGCCCTGGGTCCGAAGACATGGTCCGCATGCTCACCGGGCCGCGCTCACGGCTCGACGAGTTCGCCCGACTGCTGCGCATATTCTCCGAGTTCATCAAGGGCTTCAGGGCGCTCCACTTCGTGGGACCGTGCGTAACCGTGTTCGGCTCCGCGCGCGTCGAGGAGGGTCATCGCTACTACCAAATGTCGCGGGAAGTCGGGCAAAGACTCGGAAGGCTAGGGCTCACGACAATGACCGGCGGCGGGCCGGGCATCATGGAGGCGGCCAACCGCGGCGCCAAGGAGGTAGGCGGCGTGTCCATCGGCTGCAACATCGAATTGCCCCGCGAACAGGAACCCAACCCCTACCTCGATCGCTGGCTCGAATTCCGCTACTTCTTCGTCCGTAAGGTCATGCTCGTCAAATACAGCCTGGCCTTCGTGGTCCTCCCTGGAGGATTTGGAACGCTCGACGAGATGTTCGAGGCTCTCACCTTGGTCCAGACCAAGAAGATCGACTCGTTCCCCATCATCCTCATGGGTCAGGACTACTGGAAGCCCATCCGGACGTTCATCGAAGGGCCCTTGCTCGATCGCGGCGCCATCAGCCCGGGAGACGCCGGTATGCTGACGCATACGGACTCCCCCGATGAAGCCGTCGCAGTGATCCAGAGGTGCCTGACCAGCCAGCACCGGGCCGCATTGCAGAAGAAGAGCCGGCTCCTGCGAGAGCGTTGAGCCGCCACCGACCAAGGCCTAGCGAACTTTCGCCCGACAGTGCATCCTTGCTATATGGCGCTGACACTCTACCATCGGACCTCCATCGGCCAAGCCAGCGAAGCCGTTCGCCACGGCTTCAAGGACGAGCCTTGGACCTTCGATATCCGCGATTCGCGTGCCCGCGACGACGAAGGCCCCCTCGAGGGGGTGTGGCTCACCGACCAGCCGCTGAGCGCCGTCGACGGCCCGCCGGGCAACGCGCTGCTCGAAGTCACCGTCGATTTATCGGAATCGTCACTGGAGACCTTCGAAGTCGAGGGGATTTTCTTTGGCACCAAGCTGTGGGTGGTCCCGGCCGAACTCCTCAACCCGCACGCCAAGGCACGGATCGCCGACGTGGATCCCAACACGTCCTGGCAGTTCGAAGCCGGCAATGGGCCCTCCCAGGAATCACCCTGAGCCCGAACCCCTCCCTCTTCAAATCCTAGGAATCATTTCTTTCCGAACGCATCGGCACAGTCGGCAACGAACTGTGCAAAGGTGCGTGCCGGCCGTCCCGTCACCCGTTCGACGTCGTCGGTGACGCCCTCCCCCGCTCCACCGGCAAAGGCCGCATTCAAAGTCACCAGGTCGTCGGCCAGCCATTCTTCGAGACCGGCATCGAGCAACCCGGCCTTGAGAGCGTCACCGGGCACGTCCACGTAGCGAATCTCCCGCCCTACCACGTCGGAGATCACCGCCGCCGCCTCGGCGTTCGACAGAGCTTCCGGCCCCGTCAACGTGTAGACTCCACCGGTGGGTTCATCGCTGGTGAGGAGGGCCACCGCCACAGCGGCAATATCCCGGGCGTCGATCATGGCGATCTTGCCCTCTCCCGATGAGCCAAAAAACTGGTCCTGGTTCCTGATCGTCTCCGATGACCCCAGAAAATTCTGCATGAAAGACCCGGCGCGGAGAACGGCGTGTGGAACGCCGCTAGCCGCCAGGCCTTCCTCGACCTCAGCGTGCGCGCGTCCCAGGCTGAGCGGCGACTCCGGGTCGGCACCCACCGCCGAGAGCTTGACGATGAAGCCGACTCCGGCCGTTTCGGCCGCTTCGACGGCGTTCAACTGCAAATCGGCTTGATTGGCTACCGAGGCGCTCAGCAGGAACAACGACTCGGCACCCTTCATTGCCGGACCAAGGCTGGCCAGATCGGACAAATCCGCCAGGACGGTGTCGATCCCCGCCGCCTGAAGTTCCTCGGCCTTGGCCGCGCTACGCACCATTGCCATGAACGGCTCCCCCTGCTCCTGCAGCAGCCGAACCACCTCTCCGCCGGTCGTGCCTGTCCCACCTGCCACCAGGATCATCGCTCACTCCATCGTTGATATCCGACGATTGGTCAGGCCGGTATCCTGCCACCTGCGGCCGGGTCGCGCAAGGAGCATGGCGGCGGGCCTCCGGCTAGATTACACCGGCTATCGTGGGCCGACCCTGGCCCCTCCCCACCTTAACGCGCACGGTCCATGTCCCAGTCGCTCGACCCGATCCTCAAGCCCTCAACCGTGGCAGTCATCGGCGCCAGTAGAACGCCCTATTCCATCGGCCACCAGGTGGTGGCCAATCTGGTGGACTACGGCTTCACCGGAGCGGTCTATCCCGTGAATCCGAAGGCCCGCGCCATCAACGCCATCCGGGCGTACCCCACCCTGGGCGAAATACCGGACCAGATCGACATGGCCGTCATCGTGGTGCCCAGGGATTACGTCATACCGGTGGTCCAGGACTGCGCCGACCATGGGGTGAAGGGTGTCGTGGTGATCTCAGCGGGATTCAAGGAGACAGGCGGGGACGGGGTTACCCGCGAAGCTGAGCTGCTCGAGGTGGTCCGCCGGAGCGGAATGCGCCTGGTCGGGCCCAACTGCATGGGCGTCCTCAACGCCGACCCCGCCTTCTCGATGAACGCCACGTTCGCGCCCACCATGCCTCCGTTTGGGCGCGTGGGATTCGTGTCACAATCCGGAGCCATGGGGCTCAGTGTACTCGACTACGCCCGGGAGTACGGCATCGGCATCTCCCAATTCGTCTCCATGGGAAACAAGCCCGACGTCAGCGGCAACGACGTCCTGATCCAATGGGAGAACGACCCGACTGTCGACGTCATCCTCATGTACGTCGAGAGTTTCGGTAACCCCGAGCGCTTCAGGGAGATTGCCCAGCGCATCACCAAGCGGAAGCCGATCATCGTGGTCAAGGCCGGCCGCTCGGAAGTCGGGGCCAGAGCAGCGTCGTCCCACACGGGGGCCCTGGCCGAGGGCGACGCCGCGGTGGGCGCCCTCATGGATCAGGTCGGAGTCATTCGTGCTCAGAGCGTAGAAGAGTTGTTCGACCTGGCCATGGGGTTCGAGGGCGGCAAGATGCCACGCGGTGACCGCGTAGCCATTCTCACCAATTCCGGCGGACCAGGCATCCTCACAGCCGACGCGCTGATCGATCACGCGCTCACAGTGCCTGAACTGAGCGACGCTACCGTGCAGAAACTGCAGCCGCTGTTTCCACCGGAAGCGTCGGTTCGCAACCCGCTGGACATGATCGCCTCGGCCTCGCCCGAGGGATACCATACCGCCCTCGGCGCCCTCCTCGAGGACGACGGCATTGATTCGGCCGTGGTAATCTTCGTTCCACCACTCGGAGTCAGGCAAAAGGACGTAGCCGTAGCCCAAGCCATCGCGGATGTTGGCACCAAGAGCAAGGACAAACCCGTGCTCACGGTGCTCATGGGAAGAAAGGGATTGCCACAGGGCAAAGCCGAGTTGCACGACGCGGGCATTCCGGCGTTCATCTTCCCCGAATCGGCGGTCAGGGCGCTCGCCGCAATGCACGAGTACGAGACTTGGCGCCGGCGACCCGTGGAACCGGCGCCGGAGTTGGTGGTGGATCGGGACCGGGCGGAGGCGATACTCAGCAAGGCCGGCTCGGCAGCCAAGCTGTCCGAACACGACACCCTCGACCTCCTGGCGGCCTACGGCATCCCCACTGCCCAGGCGCAGCTGGCTACTTCAGAGGAAAACGCGGCCGAAATTGCCCAGGCAATCGGCGGCCCGGTCGCCATGAAAATCGTGTCGCCCCAAATCATCCACAAGACCGATGTGGGCGGCGTGGTCATTGGCGTCGAGGGGGCCGATGAAGCCAGGCTGACGTATCGGGGTATCGTTTCCCGTGCCGTGGAGGCGGTTCCGCAGGCCGACGTCACT
>JBDHMR010000179.1:0-4663 GCA_039656035.1 Gemmatimonadota bacterium | reverse complement strand
TACCGGCTGTGCCGGCCGCCAGGAGAAAGGATCCCATGGAGGCGGCCATTCCCATGCAGATGGTGTTCATCGGTGAGCGCAGGTGCTGCATGGTGTCGTAGATGGCCATCCCGCTGGACACCATTCCGCCCGGCGAGTTGATGTAAAGGTAGATGTCCTTTGGCGACATCGTCGTTGATAGGGGCACCCATGAACACGATACGGTCCATGAGCAGCCGCGAGAAAATGTCGTAGGTCTTTTCGCCCCGGCTGGAGCGTTCGATGATATATGGTGGATAGATGGTCGAGACCGTCATACTTCCTCGGCAATAGTAGATTGTTCGAGCAGATGGGCGAACACTTTTTCTTCGGTCAGCGCCCGCTCGATTTCGGCGAGCCGCTGGGATTTTTGTAGCGCCGCGTACACTTCGTTGACCGATGTATTGCGTCCCGCCGCGATCTCGGCGACCCGCGCATCGATGTCTTCTTCGGTGGCCTTCAGGTCCCCGGCGGTCGCCACCGCGTCGAGAACCAAATCGCGCTTGACGTGTGACTCGGCGATCGGCCGGAACTCCTCGTGGAACTTCTCCAATTGGTCCTGCGGCACGCCGTAAGCCTCGGCGTAGCCGTGGATGGCCCTGGCCACCATCGCCTGCGGGGCCTCGACGTTGTTGGCCGCCACCAGCTCGGTGATCAGTTGTTCACGCACCCGACTGTCGGCCTCGCGCTCGGCCGCGGTCTCTACGTCGGTCCGGATGGCCGCGGTGAGCGCCGCCAGATCCTCGAAATCCCCCACCTCGCGCGCCAGGGCATCGTCGAGCGGCGGCAGCTCCTGACGCTTGACTTCGTGCAGCGTGATCCGGAGCCGCCGGCTCTGGCCGCGCTTGCTTTCGTCCGCGTGATCGTCGGGAAACCGGATGTCCTCGTCGGACGACTCACCCGGGGTGAGTTCCATGATGCGTTCCTCGAGTTCGGGGATCGCCTTCCCCTCTCCCAGGACGAGCGAGTAGGGCTTGGCCTCACCCGCCTCCCCGTCCTCGATGGGGGCCACCTCCACGCGGACCATGTGGCCAGGGCTGGGTTTTTCGTTCTCGACCGGAAGCCAACTGGCCTTCTGTTCCTGGATGTTCCGCAACTGTTCGTCGACCTGGTCGTCCGTTACCGGGGCGACCGTGCGGGTCAGAGAAAAATCACCGGTCCGCTCCAGGACCAGCTTCGGCTTGACCTCCACGAAGAACTCGAACTCGATGGGCCCGTCGTCCTCGAATTTCAGGTTCCGGACCGAGCGGTCGATGACGTCGGTGAGAGACTCGGTATCTACCGCCTGCTCCCAGCTATCCCGTACCAGCTCCTCGATGACGGTCTGGCGGATGGCGTCACCGTAGCGCTGCCGGACCACGGCGGGAGGGACCTTGCCCTTACGGAACCCCGGGAGCCTGGCCCGACGGGCGAACTCCTGGACCGCCTTGGTTTCGGCCTGTTTGACGAGGTCCGATGGGACCGAGACCGCCAGGGCCTTGGACCCCGAATCCTCGTGGGTCTTTTCGATGGTTATCTGGGTCATGGTGGGACAAATCTACCCCCCCGGGGGGCATCGGGGGAGGGGAGGGGAGCGGTGCGGCGTGCTGTTGCTTGTGGTTCAGATGCGAACGGCGGGATTCGAACCCGCACCCCTTGCGGGACAGGATCCTAAGTCCTGCGCGTCTGCCAGTTTCGCCACGCTCGCGTGTGGCTGCAATATAGGGACTTTGGTGGCCTGTCGGCGGCTTCTGGCACCACGGGAGATCCCACCGGGGGCCGCGGATAGCGTCAGGTTCCCGGCGACAGGTGCGGGAGGTCGATCGAGCGGGTGCTGCCCCTCGTGTGCGTCGGTGTGCCGCGGGCTAGTCAACGGTGAACGTAGATTCATCCGAATGCCAAGCGAATGACAATGGATCGGCGTGGATGGCGAAGGCAATACGGTGCCGACCCGGCGCCAGAGAGGCCATGGGAACGTCCACGCGCAACACCCGCGATGTCTCCGGTGCGATGGCGTCGGTTGGTGACAGGGTCCGCAGCGTGAAGGCCGTGTCGCCGATCTCGCCCCGGATGCGGACCACCAGGCGGGGCTGCTCACCCGCCGGCGTGGTGGGGAAGGTCAGCGCCGTACCCCGGTGATTGAATATCGTGAGCGTGATGGGGAGCGTGTCCCGCCCGTGCTCGATCGTGTCGGGGGCGTCGGCGGAGATGGCAATGTTGTTGTACGACGAGAAGTCAGGGAATCGTGTGTGGTAGACGGTGGGCCCCATACGCGTCCTCAGTGAATCCGCTCCCGCAAACCCATGACCCAGAATCCAGGTGACCGAGACCCCCTGGAGGCTGTCCTCGTACTGCCAAAGCTCGTACTGGGTTTGCCGGCTGCCGTCACGGAAGAAGGCCACCCCGGTCTGGCCGGAGTAGAACGTGTATAGCGGGGCTTGCCTGAAGTCCTCCGGGAACACGACAGGGTCATTGCCGGCCACGTCGTGGATGTCTTCCGCCCACGCATCCCGGTCATGGTAGTAGTCGTTACCCATATGGTTGACCGGGAGGATTGGGTAGACCAGGTATGTCCTGAGGAGAAGCAGCGCGACACCCAGCGGGACGAACAGTGCATAGAACCACACTCGGGTGTTCCACGACCGGTAGAACGGCACTGCCAGCAGGATGATCGGATAGAGGGCGATGGAAGTCCAGTGGGTGTGGACGAACCCCCGAAGCGTGGCGAGCAAGAAGAACCCCAAGGTGCCGACGCTGATGAACTTCAGAGCACGTTCGAACGGGTCCCTGGTCTTGACGACGAACGGTACGAAGATCAGTGCCGGACCAATCGCCAGCACCTGCTGGGACACGTATTCGAAGAGGTACCGTGTCGTGAGTCCGGTTGCGCGGCCGCGTATGTGGTACTCGAAGGTGACGAAATTATTCTGGTATTGCCACCACAGGTGCGGCAGGAAGCCGAGGAGGGCCACCAGGAGGGCCGTATGGAATTTCCGTGAGCGCAACAAGGATGGGTTGGAGAGCACGGTGAACAGCACCACCAGGGCTCCGTGATATTTGGAGTAGGCCATCAAAGCCATGGCCACGCCGAGCAGTACCGCGGCAAGCAGGTCTTCCTTGTCGAGGAACCGCTTGTAGGCGTAGAGGAACACGATGCTGAAGAACATCAACGGCCCGTCGGGCATGACCACAACGGACAAGTAATTCAACAGGGGCAGCGAGAGAACGATTACGTAGGCGGTCCATCGTGTTCCGCGATCCTTGGGAAGGAGCGTGAACACGATCATGAGCCCCAGGGTGCTGAGGGCGGCTGTGAAAAATCTGACTCCCAGTTCGCCCGGGAACAGCAGGGTGCCCGCCTTGATCATGAGGGCCAGGAGCGGCGGGTGGTCGTAGTACCCCCACTGAAGCGATGTCGTGTAGAACCAGTAGTACGCCTCGTCACTGGTCAGTTCCGCCAGGCCGCCCGGAACGACGGCCAGGAGGAACCACAGCGCCATGAAAAAGAGTGGTGCGTTGGGGGCTCGTATCCGGGGCGTAACAGGACTGTGAGGTGATGTCATGGGTGATAGGTGATTGGTGGTTTTTGATGTGTCAGGAGTCTCTACCTGGTTCTGGCGTTGCTGGGGATCGGGGCTCCCGGATCGGTTGTCGTCGGCTAGTTTAGTACACCCGGTGGGCCTCTTCGGCATCGCCCGGACTCACTTTGACGTATGTAAGGACTACATAATGGACCATCGCACAGTTGGTGTTGTGCTCACCATTCTGGGTCTGGCAGCAGCGACCCAGGGCCAGGCGCAGGAAGAGGAACCCGATGTGGTCAAGTTCACCCTTGACGCCGGTTTTGCCAGTACCTCCGGCAACTCTAACATCACCACCATCACTGGGGGTCAGGCCTTCAGCTATACGGCTGGGCATTTTGTCTTCAGCCAGGCGTTCGACGTGCTGTTCAACCAGACCGATGATTCCACCACCGCCGAAGCCTACAAGGGCAATGTCAGGGGCGACCGGACTCTCGGCAGTGCTGAGCGTCTTTCGGTGTTCCTCGACTTGCGAGGCTCCAGGAACCGTTTTGCCGGCATTAGCCGGCGGTTCGAGCAGGCCCTCGGCGTGGCCTACGATGTCATCAAGACCGAAAAGGATATCGTGGCGGTAGAGGGGGCGGCTACGCTGGTGCAACAACGTGGCACCAACGGGGTGGACAACAACTTCCCCGCGGCGCTCGCCGGCGCTAGCTATCTGCACCACTTTACCCCGGACGCTACCTTCACGGTGAAAGGGGAATACATACCCAATCTGGAGAACGGCGAAGATTACCGATTGATCGGCGAGGCCAAAATCCTAGCTCCCCTGAGCGGCAAGTTTGCGATCGCTCTGACATACCTGGTCCGGTTCGACAACCTCCCCGAGCCCGGGTTCCAGAAGACCGACAAGTTTTTTACTACTGGGATACAGATTAGTCTGTAGGGGTGCGTTGTGCGATGTGCGTGGGAAGGTGGTGGGGCTGAGGTCGGGGTGGGGTCAGTATTTGGCAACTACGGGGCCTAGTGGGCCGTCTTTCCGAATCTCGATCCGGACGCGGTCCTCCGGTGCTACGGCACCGGGGGACCGTTTGCTTTGAGCTGTGACGATGACCCAGCGGCCGGTACAATCCACCGTCTCGAGG